>JABWCD010000005.1:300000-398694 GCA_013359265.1 Candidatus Hydrogenedentota bacterium | reverse complement strand
ACCTACAGTAGCACACGCACCAGGAATCGGCTAACATGCAATCAACCAACCCCGGTTCCCTAACATTTCACTTGGTCTACAAAACGGGGGCCGCCCAACGGTTCTAACAGTTACGTCACATTCTTCTCCTACAGTCAATATCATACTACCTATAGGGTATCCACGACTATAAATCGAACTGCCTATTCCTGGCAAAACCTGTTGTAGTTTCGCAAGGTCATTTGAATTAACAATTGCGTGCAGATAGGACCAGTATGGAGTAAACATCTTGAAGGTTTCTACGGATCCAAAATCACTAGTTTCGGTTGAATGAGTACCACTCTTGACGTCGTAATATACGCGATAAACTTCCCGAGGCGGTGTCACGAAATTTCCATAGAAATCACGCACACGACTCCCGAGCTTAGCCTCCAATATCATAAAACGTCCACCATTTGCCAATACAAATGGCAGCAGTCGATTTGTCACTTTCTCCCTGTCGCTGTCTGCAATTGACAGACCGTTTCGCCTATCGCCCCACAACTGGACCAGTATCTCAAAGCCCGTTCGAACAGCAAACGTTTTATCTGTTGAAGCGATCAAGCCATCGATTTCCTTCAAGAATTCGTCGTGTGCCGGTTCAAATGCGGCACATGTTACAAACAAACTTTCGCGAACAGGACCGTTGTCGGTTTTTGCAAGCAATTCACGCAGTTGATCGTTCGCTTCTCCGAATTGAACACGACGTATATACTCAGATGCAGATTTTTTCAAAGTTGCAGACGAGTCTTGTGACAACAAAATCTGCAAAGCCGTCGGGGCCATTGCTGGATGCAGGAATATTTCAAGAATCGCTTGTCTTTTCTCTGGTTCGTTGAGAATCCAGTTGTAGGTTGAATCCGGCGCAGGATTTAGCATTTCTGACAGCAATCGCAGCGCGTCTCGCTTCTTGTCCTTCTCATCTTGCTCATTGAGGACAGCAAGCGCATCTGCAAATTGCGCGTAGTCTAATTCTTGATCCGCAAGCCACAAACGTATCTGTTCATACTGATTCTGGGAAAGTCTACGCGGAGCATCTTGATTAGTGTCCGAGACAAGCACGGACGCGACCCAGGCGCGGTTTAGAGCATCTTGTAGGCTGTGACGGATTCCTGTCCTAGAGTCTTCCGAAGTTATCAACTCTTCCGTCTTCTTCATTACATGCTCTACAGCTATCGTTTTAACGTCCTGCAACGTTCTCACAGCTAGAACGGTGAGGAGCACTCCAGCAATGACAAGCACCGAGCCTATTAGCTTTATCCACTTACCGACATAAGTTTCGAAGAGCGTTCGTTCGCGATCTATTTGCTGGCGTACCTCTTCGGCAATCTGAAGGCGCATCTCGGAGTTTAATGTTCTGGAACTGTCGTCAGGTGATGACGAGGTGGGCGGCCTAGGCGTTGCAGGTGCGGAGTCTTGATTTGCATTCAGACCTGAAGTCTCGTCGTTCATAGCTAGTAGATTCCCGATGTTTGGACGCATTCGCACGTCAAGGCGCGACAAGGGAAAGCTTCAGAGCACAAACAATCAAACTAAATGTATCATAGATGAAATGAGTGTCTTGAACACAACCCTAGGGGTATCTCATTGAAAGTCCATGACACTGCGAGAGTTGCCAATAGATATGACGTGGGAAATCTGCATGGAACAATGACTACCTCGAAGGTACTCAGCAGGATGGCATTTTAATGCAATCGCCCTGAACACAACCCCAACTAGCCAGCATCGGTGGTACGTCCTGCACTGGGTAACGTAATGAGAGTTCCTTGCCGCGCATTCATCTGTCCAATTTGTGGGTGATGATTCGCGGCCGCCACATATGACGCGCCGCGTCACTCCTTATCTTTCGAGACAAACGTGGTAGAATCCCTCAGAAGCCCCAAACGTCGCTGTGGAGCGTGTTCAATGCTCGAAGGCTTGCGCGCGCGGTTCTGCGAATGGACGCCCTGGGAGTCGCTTGTCCTGCGATAATTGGCCGACCCACTGGCGGACGAGTACCGTCCCGTACTGCTCGCGCAAATCGACGCAATCAACAAAATTCAGTGCATTCTCGGATGTACGGAGATCGATTTCTACGTGGTGCGAAACGGCGCGGTCTCCTGGGACGGAGTGCCTCGTTTCACGGCCGATAGCGAGTTCCACATCGCCCTGGCTGCGACTGCAATTGACGGCCTCGAAATCACGTCCGAAGTGCACTGCGTCGGTGGCCACCTTTTCAACATCGAGAGCGACCGTCAGGGGAAACCGTACCCATTTCGAACTGGCGCCACATTCAATCTCTGCGACGGCGCGCCCAACCTCTCGTTGTTGCGTGCGCCTTGAAGAAACCGCGCCGCGCCAGTGCAACGCCATGGGCAAAGAAGTAGAGCGAGAATGCGAATGACGCGGTAGCGAGTCGCCAGCTTGAGACGGGAGCACGGACGGTGTCGAACGCTGCGGCCCGGCGTGGACTCGTCGCTGCAATCCGATGCTCCAACCGCAGGACGCCCGCGCTCACTTCGCGACCCGCGCGATCCGTGGTCGGCAAGAGCAGCGTTCAACTGCGGACAAAACACGGAATCGGTGCGGTCTGTGGTTAGGCGACACCCCAGGGGTGTCGAACGCGGGGGGACCATGAAACCTGGAGTTACGACGATTTTGGCGCCCCGCCCCCCCTTGAATCGTCAAAATGCTTCGCGACACCCCCCTCCGTCAAAAAAAATTCGCCGCACCCCCGGCTTGTCCACCAAAGCCCGCGAGTACGCAGGACATATCTGTCCTTGGCCGCGGCCTCGAGGAGGGACCCGTCCTCTGGGGCCGTAACGCCGTGTCGAATTCCGGCGCTCGGAAGTCATCAACCGCCGCGATCTCCAATTCGCGTTTCATCCTTTTGGTCCTTTCGATCCCGCCACAATCCTTGAAACGCAATCTGTCGCAACAGCTTCAACAAAACAATGTCTTCATCGAAGAACGGTGCAACACACTGGACATAAGAAGTAGAAGCGCGTCGCGGACAGCGGGGACGACTTCCCCGATGCGCGTACCGGTGTTATCATGCGCGCGAGGGTGACGAAACCGATGACGGCTGGGGCTGCAACGAATTCTGTTGATGACGCGCGCGTATTCCGGGACGCGTACGCGCGGCTCGTGACCGTTGCGCGCGAGGGGAAGCGCGCCGTATCCGAGCAGATCATCCAGGCCATTTGGTATGACCAGCTTTTCGATGCGGACGCGCTGGTGACGACCGAGGGCCAGCGTGTGCGCATCGTTTCCCCGGGGTGGTGGAACCACTCCGAGGGGCCGGATTTCCGCGGCGCGCAGATCGAATTTGGCGGAACGACGCGGACCGGTGATATCGAGATTCATCTCGATCACGCCGCGTGGCGTGCACACGGACACCACCTCGACCCGCGCTACGACAACGTATTGCTTGTCGTCGTGCTCGAACCCAAGCCCCCCGCCGCCCTCCCGCTGACATCGACGGGCCGCGCGGTCCCGTGTTTGTTGTTGGGCAACTACGTCGATGAATCGATCTACAACCTGCCCGATCTCGCGGAGGCGGGGAACGGCGAGGTTGATGTCTCGCTCGGGCGCGGATACTGCGCGGGGATTGCGCAGGCGCACGGCGCCGGTCGCGTTCGCGACTTCGTCATGCTTGCCGGGGAGTGGCGCATGCTGAACAAGGCCCGCGCAATCCGCGAGCGCATGGATCGCGTTGGCGTCGATCAGGCGGTGTACGAGGCCTTCTTGACCGCGTGCGGATACAGCCGGTACAAGCACCACTTCCGCGCAATCGCACAGCAATTGCCCCACGAGCGCGTCGTGCAGCTCGCAAAGCACGACGCATTTCTCGTCGAGGCCGCGTTCTTCCAACTCGCGGGCCTGCTGCCGGATGCGTTGCCGGAGGGAACAACAGCGGTCCCCCACTTTGCGCGGTTGCGCGCGCTGCGCCGCGATCACTTGTCGGGGCTGCGTTCGATACCGCTGACGTGGAAACGCGTCGGCGTGCGGCCCAACAATTATCCCGAGCGTAGGCTCAGCGGCGCCGCGCGGTTCCTCGCGCGAACGTCGCGCGCGGGACTTTGGGAGTCCTTAAACACAATATGGCGCGCCGAAAACACCGTGGCCGCGCGGCGGCGCGCGCTCGAGAACTTGTTCCCCGACGCGATGGGGTTTTGGGCGGAACACTGCACGTGGACCGGTAAGCGGCTCGCAAAGCCCGTGGCCACGCTGGGCGCGGCGCGCGTGCGCGCGATCATCGGCAACGTGTTCCTTCCCGCGGCGCTGGCCGTCGCGCGACGCGAACGCGACCGTTCACTCGAAGAACGCGCGCTCGAATTCTTCGCGGCAATGCCCAAGGAAAGTGAGAACCACGTGGTGAAGCGCATGCTTCCGCGCGTATTTGGAGACGCGAAGCCCGGCAAAGTAAACTTCCGCCTGCAACAAGGGCTGCTGCAGGTGTATCAGGACTGGTGCGAGTCGAACCCGTCGTGCCGGGGCTGTCCGATAATCGGACATCTCGATCCGGAAGGGACGGCAAAGTCGCAGACCGGTAATCGAATGGGACCGTGCGGTGCGTGATGCCGTGCTCGGCATATCCGCTATCGCATGACACGCCGCGCCAGTTAAACCAGCGCGCGCAACAGGGGGCATATGCAATCGCTTGAAGGAAAGGTCGCCGTCGTTACGGGCGCGGCCAGCGGAATCGGGTTTGCCATGGCGAAGCGCTTCGCCGCCGAAGGGATGAAGCTTGCCCTCGCGGACATCGAGACCGGCGCGCTCGAATCCGCGGCCGCTACACTACGCTCTTCGGGGGCGGAAGTTTTCACGCTCCGGTGCGACGTTGCGAAGTTGCCGGACGTCCAGTCGCTCGCTGCAAAATCCCGCGAACATTTCGGCAGCGTTCACGTCGTCTGCAACAACGCCGGCGTCGCGACCGCGGGCCTCCTCACGGAGAGCACCATCCGCGACTGGGAATGGGTCGTCGGTGTGAACCTCTGGGGTGTGATACACGGCGTGCACGCGTTCCTGCCCATCCTGCTCGAACAGGGTGAAGACTGCCATATCGTGAACACAGCCTCCATCGCGGGACTGATTACCGGCCCCGGCATGGGCATCTACTGCACGACGAAGCATGCCGTCGTCGCGTTGTCGGAAGCGCTTTACCACGAAATGCAGATTCTGCAAACGAAAGTCGGGGTATCGGTCTTGTGCCCAGCGTGGGTCAGCACGAAAATCGTCGACTCCGACAGAAACCGGCCCTCGGAACTTCTAAACGAAAACCCCAACTTGAGCTCCGTCGGCGAACTGATGCGGGAACATACCCGCCACGTGGTTGACAACGGTTTGCCGCCGGACGTCATCGCGGACCACGTCGTCGACGCCGTCTTGGCGGATCGGTTTTACATTCTGACACACCCGGAACTGACCCCCGCGATCCACATGCGAATGGGCGCGATCACGGACGGAACGGCGCCCAAGTTTGTGCCGCCTCCCGGAATCGACAACCTCATGGCGCACTGACTTCACGCGCCGTACGTTCTCACGCAGAATACACCAGCGCTTGGCCGCCGCCAGACAGCGTAAAATTATCGGCACAGGCAGGGAGCAGACAGGCCTGCCCTGATTCAAGGCCTACCGATAGTGTTTCAGTAGAAACACTGATGCAGCTAGATATGCATAATATGATGAAAAACAGCCCTTTACACTGAAACGCGACAGGGTTACCTGGCGTGCAGAGTCGGGCTGAGAAATAGGCCGATGAAACAAGGTCAGTAACATGCCGGGCCTGCGCTCGCGCATTCGCATCTATTATATTTTCCGCTGAGTTTTTGTAGTCAAAATGTATCGCTTTCAGCGCCTTGTCGATGTGCAAGTCGCGCGGCCGTCCCGAAGCATCGACCCGGTTCCAGTCGTACAGGCGGTAGGTCAGGTCGCTGTTCTGCTGGATCTCCGCCAGCACGATTCCCGCGCCTATGGCGTGCACTGTGCCCGCTGGCACGAATATCGAGTCCCCCTGCTTCACTTTGAATCGCAGCAGATGGCCCTCAAGCGAACCTGCCTCAATCGATGCGCGCACCTGTTCGGGCGTAGTTCCGGGCGTTAGTCCGCAGAAAAGCTCCGCGCCTGGCTCAGCATGGAGAATGTGCCACATCTCCGTCTTGCCCACGTCCGGCTCCCCGAGGGCAGCCGCCGTTGCGTCGTCCGGATGCACTTGGACTGAAAGGACATCGGTCGAGTCCAACAGCTTGAGGAGAAGCGGAAAGCGTCCGTGCGGGGTGAGTTTCGTTCGCGAACCGAGCAACGCGTCCGCGTCCATCTCGAGTAGTTCGTGCAGGGTGCGGCCGGCGTGCGGACCGTCGCTGACAACGCTGACCGCGGACGGGTGATCCGAAATGAGCCAAGCCTCCCCAATCGACTTGTCCGCAGGAATCGGTTTGCCATAACGAGATCGCAGGCGTTGACCGCCCCAGATGCGTTCAAAGTACTGTTCGTGGAAGCGGAGAATGCCGAATTTGGTGGTCATATGAGCAAGGTTACCGCAATTGAGGCGAGCACAGCCACCGCCCGGGTGGCGACGGTCTCACGCCGACCGGAATCTCGCTTCGGCCTGTGAACGTACGCGATGAACAGTGCAACACGTTGGGCAAGTTAGTGGAGGCGTGCGTAGTAAGTGACCCCGTTGTCTGACTGCGCAAGGACCTGCCGGCGCGCCTCGAGTATATCGAGGTGCCCTATCGCGGTGGACAGCGCAAGGTAGATGTGCTCGTTGTCGAGTTCCGGGAAGAGTACTCGGGACACCTCAAATGGCGTCGCGACGCGTTCGCGGACCAATGTGAGGACTTTTTCCGTGCGCCGTTCGTGACGTTGGAGAATTCGGCCGATGACTTCGTCGGGCGTGGTTATCACGGCGCCATGGCCGGGATACATGATTGCCAGTCCGAGCGCGCGCGTGCGTTCGAGCGATTGCTCGAATTGCAGCAGGCTCTTCACGCGCTCGCCCGTTGCGGGGTCGCGGCGAATAAGCGGCGTGGGATTGACCCCTTTCAGTACGTGGTCGCCGGTGAATGCAAGGCTACGATCGCGATCGACGAACAAGGTATCGGAGGACGAATGACCGGGGACATGCAATACATCGAACTCGAAAACACGTTCGCCATCCGCCAGCGTGTGGTCAATACGAGGCGGCCCGCTCATTCCCTGAAAACTCTCTCTCGCTTTCTTTGCCGCTTCGATTATCTCGCCGGGTACCCCGAATTCGTGAAATGTCTTGTAGATGAACTCGCGCGACTTGCGCTCTGCTTCCCGCGGGTCATCGTGGCGCGGCACGACAGAGATATGCGCGTACGTCTCCGCGCCGGACTCTTCGACCAGCCGCGACAGTTGGCCAATGTGATCGACGTGTCCGTGCGTGAGGAGAATGGCCTTGATGTCGCGAATCGCAAGGCCGTGGGCGTTCAGCCCCGCATCGAGGGCCGCGTAGGAGTCCTCCGTACTGACGCCGGTGTCGACGAGCGTGATCGGCTCGCGCTTTATGACAAACGTGTTGACCGGACCAACGATGAACGGAGTCGGGAGTGGGATCGGAACGATGTCGTCTGGAATGTTTGTCATTTACGCTTGTTGCTTGCGGCCCGGACGGAGCCTCGCGTCACTCGGCCTTCCAACCCGCTTCGTGTATTAGCGCTTGTTGATTTCGGCGACGTAGCGGTCGAAGTTGCGCTTCATTTCCGCGACGGTGTCACCGCCGAATTTTTCGATGAAAAACTCGGCGAGGACTATCGCGAGCGCAGACTCGACGATGATCGCGAGCGCCGGGACCGCGCAGGTATCGCTTCGTTCGAGGACGGCCAGCGCGGGTTCGAGCGTTTCGATGTTCACCGTGCGCAACGGTTTCATCAGCGTCGAGATGGGCTTCTTGGCCACGCGGACAATCAGCTCTTCGCCCGTTGTCATGCTTCCTTCGGTACCGCCGAGGTTGTTCGTCAGGCGGCGGTACTTCCCCCCCACGCGCGGCTTGTCTTCGCGAACGATCTCGTCGTGATACTTGCTGCCCAGCCTGCCCGCGCCGCGAAAGCCGATTCCAATTTCGACACCCTTCACGGCCTGAATGCTCATCATTGCCTGCGCGATGCGCGCGTCCACCTTGCGGTCCCACTGCGTAAATGTGCCGATGCCGGCCGGAAGACCCCACGCGCGAACTTCGACGATACCGCCGACGGAATCCTTGTCGCGTTTGCACTTCTTGATAACGTCGACCATAGCAGATGCCGCTTGTTTGTCGCAGCACCGGACCGGCGATTTCATCGAAAGTTTTCGGATGTCGCTCGAATTGACCTTGTCCGTCTTTGCGGCAACCGGCCCGATTTGAACGACGTGTCCCGCGAGATCGACGCCGAACTCGGCCAGCAGTCTGCGGCACATGGCGCCCGCGGCGACGCGCGCGGCTGTTTCACGCGCCGACGCGCGTTCGAGGATGTTGCGGCAATCGTCTTGCTCGTACTTCATCGCGCCGACGAGGTCCGCGTGGCCGGGGCGCGGTTGCACGACCTTCACGGCGCGCGGGCCGGTGGACGGTTTCCACGGGTCCATTGCGTCGGCCCAGTTCTTGAAGTCGCGGTTCCACACCACCATCAGGATTGGTCCGCCGAGGGTCACGCCGCCGCGCATGCCGGCAAGCACGTCGACTTCGTCCTTCTCGATACGCTGGCGACCGCCGCGGCCGTAGCCCTTCTGGCGTTCGGCGAGCCAGAAGTTGATGTCCTCGGGTTTGAGGCGAAGCCCCGCGGGGAACCCGTCGAGGATGCAGAAGCAGCCCCGCCCGTGCGATTCCCCGGCGGTGAGATAACGTAACACGAATTGGTCCTCTTAGTACGGCAGTTGCGGAATGTCGAGGCCGACCGAAGTCGTCCACCACTTATAAAAGTACTCGCCGAAAAACATGACGACGATTCCCGCGAACGACAGGTACGGGCCGAACGGAATGTAGTGCGCGCTTTCCTCTTCCCCCTTCGAACGTTGGAGGAGGATGAGGCTGTAGCCGAGTATCGCGCCGCCAAACGCGGCGACCGCGATAATCATGAACACCGCCGGGAAGCCGAAAAATGCGCCGAGCATCGCGATCAGTTTTACGTCGCCGAATCCCATGCCGCGCTTGCCGAGAAAGAGCAGCGCGCCCTTGTCGAGCAGGTACAGGATGCCGCCGCCGACAAGCGCGCCCAGGAGCGCGCTGAAAATGGGAACGCTCGGTGGGCTCAGAATCATCAGGTTCGTATCGGGTACGAACATGGCGACCAGCGCGCAAACCAGCCCAAGCGGAATGCCCGGAAACGTTACTTCGTTTGGAATGGTCCAGTCCGTCAGATCGACGAACGTTACGAGAACCAACGATGCAGCCAGCAGCATATAGATGGGCGACGCCGGCGTGAATCCGAAGCGGACGTAGACGCCCGCGAACAGCGCCGCGGTGATTGCCTCGACGAGCGGATACTGCCAACTGATCGGCGTCTTGCAGTTGCGGCACTTTGCGCCGAGCATCAGCCAACTCAGCATGGGAATGTTGTCGTACCAAAGTATGGGCTTCTCGCACTTCGGGCACCGCGATCGCGGATGCACGATCGACTCGCCCTTCGGAAGCCGGTACACGCAGACGTTGAGGAAGCTGCCCACCATTGCGCCGACGATGAACGAGATCGCCGTCATTAGGGCATCGAGCGTTTGTATGTCGTAACCGGGCATGCGTGTAATTCTCGGGTATGGTGTTTGGGTTTAGGGTCTAGAGATTTGCCACATCGATCATGCTCTGGAGGCCGCCGCACCAGATTTCGCGGCGTCCACGAGCGGTTTTACGAAGGTATACACATTCTTCGGAGTATCCGGTGAATCACCCGACTTTCCGATGAGGCGAACAATTGCGCTGCCAACGATCACGCCGTCCGCGTAACCGGCGACTTCCGCGGCTTGCGCCGGGCTGGATATGCCAAATCCAACCGCGACCGGGGTTGCCGTGTGTTGCTTGATCGAGGCGACCATGCCTTGAACGGTCGAAGCGATGTCCGCGCGTTCGCCCGTGACGCCGGTGCGCGAAACGTAGTAGACGAACCCTGTCGAGTGCCGCGCGATCAGCGCGATGCGTTCGGGCGTGCTCGTGGGCGCGGCGAGAAATATGGTCGCAACGCCGTGCCTGTCCAAGGTCGTCTTATAATCGTCGTCCTCGTCCGGCGGCAGATCGACGCACAACACGCCATCGACGCCGGCGTTGGCGCAATCACGCGCAAACGATTCAATTCCGTAGGCAAGGACGGGATTGTAGTACGTGAAGAGGACTATCGGGACTTCAGTTTGTTTCCGGATGTCGCGAACCAAATTCACGACATCGTGCACGACATCGTGAAGGGTGACATGATGTTTGAGGGCGCGCTGCGCGGCTTCCTGGTTCACGACGCCATCTGCAATCGGGTCGGAGAAGGGCACGCCCAGTTCGACGATATCGCAGCCAGCGCGATCGAGCTCGAACACGATCTTCGCTGTCATCGCGAGCGTGGGATCGCCGGCGGTGATGTATGGAATGAAGGCGGTGTCGCCGGTTTCGGCGAGCGCGGCAAAACGTGCGTCAATGCGGTTCACAGCGAGTCCTCCCCGCTGAGCAGAAACCGCGCGGCCTGCTGTACGTCCTTGTCGCCGCGGCCGGACATGTTCACGATCACAATCTGGTCCTTGCCGAGTTTCGGTACGATCTTGACCGCGTGCGCGATGGCGTGCGCGCTTTCGAGCGCGGGAATGATGCCCTCGAGGCGGCTGGTCAGTTTGAACGCATCCAGCGCTTCATCATCGTTCGCGTAGGTGTAGTCGACGCGGCCGATGTCGTGCCAGTGGGCGTGCTCGGGTCCGATGCTGGGATAATCGAGGCCCGCGGAAATGCTGTGCGTGCCCATGATTTGGCCATGCGCGTCCTGCAATACGTAGCTCATTGCGCCGTGCAGCATTCCGACGACGCCGCCCGCGAAACGCGCCGCATGGCGCCCTGTTTCGGGGCCGTGGCCGCCCGCTTCCACGCCGATCATCTTTACGGATTCGTCCTTGATGAACTCGAAGAACAGTCCGATGGAATTGCTGCCGCCGCCGACGCACGCGATGAGAACGTCCGGCAGGCGGCCTTCCTGTTCCATGATTTGCGCGCGAGTTTCCTCGCCGATGATCTTCTGAAAATCGCGGCAAATCAGCGGATAGGGATGGGGACCTTCAACCGTACCGAGAACGTAGTGCGTATCCCCGACGTTGGTTACCCAGTCACGCATGGCCTCGTTGATGGCGTCCTTGAGCGTCTTCGTGCCCGAATCGACGGGCGTCACTTTGCTGCCGAGCAGGCGCATCCGGAAGACGTTGAGCTTCTGACGCTCCATGTCCTCGGTGCCCATGTAGACTTCGCAGTCGAGACCTAGCAGCGCGCACGCCGTGGCCGTCGCGACACCGTGCTGACCCGCCCCGGTCTCGGCGATAACGCGGCGCTTGCCCATACGCTTGGCGAGCAGGGTCTGCCCAAGTGCGTTGTTGATCTTGTGCGCGCCCGTGTGGGCGAGGTCCTCGCGTTTGAAATAGACCTTCGCGCCGGCAAGGTGCTCGGTGAAACGGCGCGCGAAATAGAGCGGTGTCGGGCGGCCGATATAGTGCTTGCGCAAGCGCTCGAGTTCGGCCTGAAACGCCGAATCGGTCTGCGCGCCGGCGTAGGCTTCTTCAAGCTCGATCAGCGGGTGCATGAGCGTTTCGGGGACGTATCGTCCGCCGAAACGGCCATAGCGCCCGCGGCTATCCGGCAGCGAGTAAGGCCCGCTTGGCGTTCTCAACAAAGCTTCTGAGCTTGGCATGGTCCTTCTTTCCCGGGGCGGATTCGACCCCGCCCGCGGTATCCACTGCATACGGCCGCACCCTGCGAACGGCCTCGGCGACGTTGTCGGGCGTCAGTCCACCGGCAAGAATAATCGGCTTTCCAAGCGACACGGCTTTCTCGGCGATGTCCCAGTCGAGCGTCTTGCCCGTGCCGCCCCGCGCGTCAGGTGCCCACGCGTCCAAAAGGTACGCGCCAACCCGGTAGTCGCGCATCGATTCGATCTGGAAGCCCGGCCCGGCGCGAAAGACCTTGATCGCTCGCGCGCCGAAATTGTTGCACTGCTCGGCGGGCTCTTCACCGTGAAGTTGAACCCGATCGCAAAACGACAAAAAGTAGCGCAACCGATTGGACGGCTCGTTCACGCAGACCGCCGTAACCATCACAAGCGGCGGCAATTGCGCGGCAATCGCCCTTGCCTCGTCCGGTTCGATGTACCGGCAACGCTTCTTCGCCTCTTCCGCGAAATTGAAGCCTATCGCGTCGGCGCCCGCTTCGCACGCGGCCAACGCATCCTCCAGCGACGTAATCCCGCAAATCTTAACCTTTGTAGCTGAATCGTGCAAGGTTTTGGCCTTCATTCAGTTCCGAACGGGGACAAGAGTATATCGGCGGCGTACGAATGCCGCAAAATTCCCCGCTACTGATTACGCCCAAGTATGCGCCAATTGGGCACGGAAATAGGTCGGCAAAACAGGGGCGAATTTATGGGACGGCAAAATAGAGAGCAAAATGCAGGGCAACCGCCTATTTGTTAACTTCCCCCGGTGACTCCAATACCCTTGTCCCATGCCACGGCACGCGATGAATCGCTCACCCTGGCCATCGGACGCACCCATTTCATCTTTACGCAGTAGATCAACCGGCTCCACGGCCGCAGCGGACACCTCCGGCAAGGACGCTTCCACTCCTGTCACCATTTATTAGTTATCCATAAGCCGTGATGGCAGAAATCACGCCAAAAATGGTATTGAAAGCGACCGTTAGCGGACATATAGTAGCGGCTATCGTGCGCGTGACGGTCGCGCACACGATCACAGGCGAAATGCTGCCTCGAAGCCTCAGGTCTTGGTCAATGGGAAAGAGACGGAGCCATGCGTTTACGACGGATCTGGTGCTTAGTGTGTGCTGTAGTTCCTGCGCTGGCCAGTCATGGCGCAACCCCCGAGGACAATTGGCCAGCTTGGCGGGGGCCAAACAGCAACGGGGTGGCCGCCAAGGCCAACCCTCCTTCCACCTGGAGTGAGAGCCAGAACATAAAATGGAAGACTGCGCTGCCCGGCCACGGTAACTCGACACCGATCATCTGGGACGACAAGATTTTCATTCAGACTGCCGTGCCCACCAAGGAAGAAACGGCGCCGCCCGCTGGGCCGCAGCAAGGCGCGGTGCAACCTGGAGGGCCCAATCCGGCCGGGCCTCAAGCCGCCACGCCGCAACCCGGCGGCCCGCGTGACGGTAGATCCCGAGAGGGCAGGTCTCGTGGCGGCGGCATGCGCACCCCGCCGCCGACTTTTCCTTACAAATTCAACGTCGTGTGCTTTGACCGACAGACGGGCAAACTGCTCTGGGAGCGGACCGCCCGTGAAGAAGTTCCCCACGAGGGGAGGCATCCCACAGGCAGCTATGCCTCGAACTCACCGGTGACGGACGGCACGTTGGTGTGGGTCAACTTCGGGTCTCGGGGATTGTACTGCTACGACCTGGAGGGCAACCAGAAGTGGGGCCGGGACTTGGGAAAGATGCAGATGAAAAACAGCTTCGGCGAAGGAAGTTCTCCCGCCTTGGCCGGTGACGCCATTGTGGTGCTGATGGACCACGAAGCCGGCTCGAGAATTCTGGCGTTCAACAAAGACACGGGAGCGCCGCTTTGGGAAAAGGTGCGTGACGAAGCCACCGCGTGGAGTTCGCCGCTGACTGTCGCGGTGAACGGCGCGCTGCAAATCGTCACGTCCGCCACCAACCGGATTCGCAGTTATGACGCGAAGACGGGCGACATTGTCTGGGAGTGCGCGGGTCTCACCACCAATACCATCCCAACCCCCGTCTCCGGATTTGGGCGCGTCTACTGCACCAGTGGATTTCGCGGGTACTCCTTGAAGTCCATTGATTTGGCGCATACCGGCGATTTGACCGGCACGCCCGCCATCGCCTGGGAAGTCACGCAGGGAACACCGTATGTGGCCTCACCATTGCTCTATGACGACCGTCTTTACGTCACCGCCGACCGCAACGCGGTGTTGTCCTGCTATGACGCAAAATCTGGCAATCCCCTCTTCACCGCGCAAGCGATCGCTGAGTTGGGGCAGATTTATGCTTCGCCCGCGGGCGCGGGAAACAAGATATATATCGCCGATCGCGACGGAAAAGTGGCGGTCGTCAAGAAGTCGGACACATTCGAACTTCTGGCCGTCAATGTCCTCGATGACGGCTTCGATGCGTCTCCCATTTTCGCCGGCAACGAACTGTACCTGAAGGGCCGGAAAAACCTCTACTGCATTGCAGAGAACTAGCTGGTCCGACCCGTTCGCCACCGTTTCCCCAAAAAATAACAGGTGGCTGTCCCCATTTACCCCATTTACCACCCATTTACCCCCATTTACCCCATTTACCGATAGGACCAAAGGGACCGATAGGGCCAATGGGACCGATAGGGCCAATGGGACCGATAGGATCGAAAGGACCAAAAAGGAATTGGAGAGCGCGCGGCGGTTGACCACTTCTGGGTCTGGGATTTCAACAAAGCAAAAGAGATTCTAAATCTCGTCAAGGCCCAATAGTTCGCGGATTTTGCCGCCGATGTCCCCGCTTTTGACGAGGGCTTCGCCGACGAGGATGGCGTCGACGCCGCCGTCTTCGAGGCGGCGGACGTGTTCGCGGGTGTGGATGCCGCTTTCGCTGACGAGGACGTAGCCGCCGGGTACGTGTTTCTTGAGGTTTAGCGTAATGTTGATGTCGACCGTGAAGGTTGTGAGGTCGCGGTTGTTGATGCCGATGATGTGGGCACCGGCGTCTATTGCGCGCTCGATTTCTTCCGCGGTGTGGGTCTCAACGAGGGCGGCCATGCCGAGCGATTCCGCAGTCTTCAAATAATCCCGCAATTGCGTGTCGGAGAGGCATTTGACAATGAGAAGAATTGCATCCGCTTCGGCGGCACGCGCCTCGAAGATTTGGTATTCGTCCACGATGAATTCTTTGCGCAGGCAGGGGATCGGCACTGCCGCGTGCACGGCGGTCAGGTCGGCGAGGGTGCCTTTGAAGTATTTCTCGTCCGTGAGGACAGAAATGGCGCGGGCGCCGGCCTGTTTGTAGACGCCAGCCAATTCGGCGGGGTCGACGTTTTCGAGGAAGGTGCCGAGCGTGGGCGAGGCGCGTTTAACTTCGGCGATAAGGCTGATTCCGGAGAGCCGCAGCGCGCCGCGGAAGTCGCGCGCCTTGCGGCGCTGTTCGATGCGTTCTTCGAGGTCGTGGAAGGGCACCTGCTGCTTGGCGGCTTCAACTTCCGTGCGCTTGTTCGCGCAAATCTCGTCGAGGATCATGACTGGCCTGTGGTCCCACCGCTGCCTAAATGGCTCGATGAGAATAATCTACTAACGCGTCCAACTTCGCAAGTGCCGCGCCGGAATCGATGCTTTGCGCGGCTTTTTCGACGGCCGCGCGCCAGTTCGCCGCCCCGTCTTCGGCGGCGAGAATACCCGCGGCGGCGTTGAACAACACGATGTCCCGGTGCGGACCGGGGTTTCCACGCAGCACGTCGCGCAGGATGCGCGCGTTTGCGTTCGCGTCGCCGCCCAGTAACGTCTCCCGCGCCGCGGGTTTCAGGCCGGCGGTGTCTGGAGAGACCTTGTAGCGCGATACACTGCCGTGGTGCGTCTCGGCTACGTGCGTTGCGCCCGTCAGCGTGATTTCGTCGAGGCCGTCCGAACCGCAGACGACGAACGCACGGCGCGTGCCGAAGAGCGTTAGCACGTCCGCCAATTTGTCCGCCAGCGCGGGGTCGGGCACGCCGATGACCTGGCCGTCGGCGCCCGCGGGGTTGGTCAGCGGGCCGAGGAAATTGAATACGGTGCGGATTTTCAATTCCTGCCGCACGGGCGCGACATTTTTCATCGCGGAGTGCAGCGTGCGGGCAAAGAGGAAGCCGACGCCGATTTCATCGATGCAGCGGCCCACCTGTTCCGGGGTCGCGTTGACGTTGACGCCGAGCGCCTCGAGGACGTCGGCACTGCCGCACAGGCTTGAAGCGCTGCGGTTGCCGTGCTTGGCGACGGCAACGCCCGCACCTGCGACTACAAATGCCGCCGTTGTCGAGATGTTAAAGGTGCCGGAACGGTCTCCGCCCGTGCCGCAGGTGTCAACCAAGGGCTTGCGCGACGTGTTCACTTTCGTCGCCATATCGCGCATGGTCTGCGCCAGCCCGGCGATTTCCTCGACGGTTTCCCCCTTCATACGCAGTGCGACGAGAAAAGCGGCCGTCTGCGCATGGGTCGCTTCGCCGGCCATTAGCGCATGCATGGAGGACGCCGCCTGATCGCGCGTGAGGTCCGTCCGATCGCAGAGTAGCTGTAACGCTTCGGTGATCATGGCCGTGCTAGCTCGGCGTCAGGTAACCGGCCTTGAGGCCAATCGCGGCTAATGAGAGGGCCAAAAAGAACCCGAGCATGTCGGTAAAAGTCGTGAGTATGGGCGATGCGGCGAGCGCGGGATCGATTCCGAGGCGCCGAATCGCCAGAGGAATGAGTCCACCAAGGCAAACGGAGAGCAGCGTGTTCACGGCAAGGGCCATACCGACAACGGCGGCGAGCACGTAATCGCCTTTCCAAACAATGGCAACGATGCACAGCAGGATTCCGAGCATTATTCCGTTGATAATGCCGACCTGGCTCTCCTTCCACCAAACGCGGATGAAATCGCGAGGCTGCACAAGGCCGAGGGACAATTCGCGGATGCTGACGGCAACCGCCTGATTGCCGGAGCAGCCGCTCATGTCGGAGAGGATCGGCAGGAAAACGGCGAGCGCGATGACCTTTTGCAGCGTGTCTTCGTAAAGCGCAACGACGCTGGCGGAAATGATGTTGAGGAAGATGTTCACGGAGAGGAACGCCAAGCGCCGCGACGAGCGTGACTTGAGCGGCATTGTCCGCAGCTCGTCACCGCCGATGATACCCGCGAAGCGTTGAAACGCCTTCAGGGTCGCGTCGCCGTGTGCTTTCTGGACGTCCGCGCGCTGAACAACGCCCACCAAACGGCCGAAGTTGTCGACCACGGGAACGCCGAAAAACACATATCGATTAAAGAAGCGTTCGAGTTCGTCGAGGGAGTCGGTCGCTTTTACGTGAAACGGATTTCGTATCTGTATTTCTTCGAGCGGTGTGTGTCCGGGCGACAGTACGAGGTCACGCAGGCGCACGCATCCTTCGAGAAGGCCGGTATCCGATATTACGTAAACGTATTGGACGGCGTAGTCCGAGTACTTTTCCGCGTTCTCACGCAGGTCCGTAAGCACATCGTCGATAGTCATTTTCGCGTGATAGGCGAGATACTCGGTGATCATCAGACCGCCGGCGGTATCTTTGCCGTAGGCAAGAAGCGCCCGCGCATCTTGCGCTTCCTCCGGAGACATTTCCTTGAGGATTGCTTCGACATCCTGCTTGTTCATCTCGGCGAGGATGTCGACGCGCTGGTCGCTGTCGATTTCGTCCAGAATGGCGGCGGCCTGAGCAGGCGCCAGCTCCTCGATCAGATCGGCGCCTTGGGACTCGTGCAGTTCCTCGATCAGGTCGGCCGCGTCTTCGGGATCGAGGAGCGCGAACACTTTGCCGCGCATCGATTCATCGAGCTTGAACAAGGTGCGTGGGAGTTCCGCCTGAGGCAGTGACGCCAGGTAGTCGGCCAGCGCTTCGCGGTTATTGGCCTCGACGATGCGAACGATTTCCTGCCAAGCGTCTTTTGTGCTTGTTTCAGGCATAGAAGAACCTCATGCACGAATTGAGAATTAGTGCCAGAGCATATCAGATGCATGAGCGGAATTGGAAAGTCGCGGGGCGGGTTTCCGGTTCGGCCCTACGGGGATTGGGGGTTTGACCTCTCACCTTCTTCGAGCGAAGCGCGAATGCGGAGATATGATTCGTACCGGGCGCGGGCGATGCGGCCGGATTCGACCGCGTCACGTACGGCGCAGCGGGGTTCGTGGGTGTGCGTGCAGTCGCGGAACTTGCAGAGTCCCGACGTTTCGGCGATTTCGTCGAAGTAGTAATTGAGTTCGGCGGGCGAAACGCCCCAAAGGCCCAATTGTTTTATCCCGGGCGTGTCGATGATCCGTATGCCGCCGGTTAGTTCGTATAATCGGGATGCGCTTGTCGTGTGACGGCCCTTGTTCGTGCTGTCGCTGATTTCCTGTGTGTGCACGGTGACATTCGGGTCGAGCGCGTTAATCAGAGAGGATTTCCCTACGCCGCTGTGACCGACGAGAACGCTCGTGCCCGCCTGGAGGATGGATCGAAGCTCGTCGATTCCTTCGCCGGTTTCACAGCTTGTCAGCACGACCTTCAGGGCGAGTTCGCGGTACATGCCGACGCCGTCCGGCAGCGGTCCGGCCAAATCTACCTTGTTCACACAGACGATTGGCTCGACCCCTCCCGCCTGCGCCGCCACGAGGTACCTGTCGATCAGGCCGGGATTAAATGCCGGGCGGGCAACGGAGGCCACGATCACGGCGTGATTGATATTCGCCGCAAACACCTGTTCGCGGTCGGATCCGATCGCGGGCCGGCTCAGCTTGTTCGCGCGCGGCCGAACCGCACGGACCACAGGGCCGCGATCATCGACCTCGATGAATACCCGGTCGCCAGATGCGAGGACTGACGACTTGCCGTCCACCAGGGATTCATCAACGCGGCACAGACATTCCGACCCGTCGCACAGGGCGAACGCCAAAACACCATAGGGCGACACCACGACACCGTTCGTCCGGCCATCGGAAAAATAATCGTCCGCGGGACGAACGGATTCTGGCGCGCTGTCCGGCCGCTTCGATCGGCCTTGGCGCGATGCGGTGTCCCAGTCGTTCGCGTCCCAGTTTCGCTTGCGAACGGGCTTATTTCTTTTGAACGGCTTGGACATGGCTAGGGCGTGGTGAACTGCGAATTGCGGCGGCCCACCACAGACGTGTTGACATAAGCCGGAGATTCTGGCGCTGCGCTCGCGGGGATTCGCCCGGAGCCGCGCATTACTTCTTCTCGATCCGGGTGAAGTCCGCGACGAGCTGCATGGAGTCGAGCACGGACTTTACGAGTGCGTGTCGATTCTGACGGATTTTTGTGTCGTTGTCATTTACCAGCACCGCTTCGAAATATGAAGCAATCGTCGGCAGCCACCCGAGGACCTCGCCCATCGCTTCGTCAAATGCCTGCCGTGCAACGCATTCCCGCAACGTGGCTGAGGAGTCTTCCGCGATGCGCAGAAAGGCCTTTTCGTTGTCCTGAAGGAGTGAAGCGTCCACGCTATTGGCGGGCTCTTTGACGATCCGTTGCATGCGCTTGGCCTGCTCGGCGAGGTCCTGGACCTTTCCGTTATCGAGTTGCTTCATGGCATTCAGGCACTGTAGCAGGAGTTGGGGGCGCCTGCCGTGAACGGCGAGTGCAGCGGCGACGTGGTCGTACGCAAACCCCTGCTCGCGCAGCATGACGTCGAGACGATCGTTGAAGAACGACAAGATGTCCGCGAGTACATTCTCGGGATGTTGAATCAGTGCGCCGTAGTTCGCGATGGCCGCGCGCGCGAACGCTTCGAGATCGATGTCGAGGCCGGCGGATTCACAGATCGTCAGGAGCGCGAGCGCGGTACGGCGCAGTCCAAACGGGTCGCTGGTGCCTTTCACGCGCACGCCGATCCCGAAATAGCCCGCGAGCGTGTCAAAACGGTCGAGAATTCCCGCGACGGTCCCGAGGGGGCCCTTCGGCAATTCGTCACCTGCGCGCCGCGGCAGGCGGTGCTCGTAGATTGCGCGCGCGATCTCGTCGTTGATGCCCTCGTTCCGGGCATACAACATGCCCACGACGCCTTCGAGCGAATCGAACTCGAAGACCATCTGCGTCGTGAGGTCGGCCTTCATGAGCGTTAGCAGTTCGCCCATCTTACGGTCGTCGACCGGCGGCAGCGAACCCTTCAGGGTGAAGTACAGATCGCGGAGGCGCGCGATCTTGTCGGCCACAGTTCCGAGCTTTTGGTGGAACAGGATCGAATTCAGTTTGTCGGCGAACGCGCGCAAGGGCGATTGCGTGTCGGTGTCCCAGAAGTAGCGCGCGTCGCGCAGGCGCGCGTTTAACACACGTTCGTTTCCCTGGCGAATAATCGCAACGCCGTCCGGGCCGTACTCTCCATTGGCGACGCACACGAAGTGGCGGCTGAGTTTTCCGTCGTGTGCGCGCAGCGGAATGTACCGCTGGTGCACCTTCATCGGGGTAATGATGATGTCCTCGGGCAGTGTCAAGGCGTCTTCCGGAATGGCCCCGGCAATCGGCTCCGGCCACGCGGAAAGGTTGGCAATTTCGTCGTAGAGTTCGTCGTCCTCCTCCGGAACGAGGTCCAATTCCTTCGCAAGCTTGCGAACGCGCTCGGTGAGCGTGTTGCGGCGCTCGACCTGATCGACGATGACCTGGCGGCCGCGCAGCGCATCGCGGTAATCGCGCGCGCCGGCAATCGTAATCGGTCCGGGCGCGAGGCGACGATGGCCATACGACACGCGGCCGGATTGGATGGTCCGCGGACTGCCGGGTACGTCGCGCAGCGACAACGATGCCGGCACCACGGTCTCGCCGTGAAGGGCGACGAGCCAGCGGATGGGGCGCGAAAACACGGTAGTGGTGTCTTCCCATCCCATCATCTTGGTGAGGTGGATGCCGTGGAGCACGTTCTCGATGACGCCCGAAAGCAGTTTCGCGATGTGACGGCCTTTCTGGTGCGCCTGAACGTAGCTGTACTCGGCCTTGCCTTCTTCGCGGAAATAGATGTCGTCGACCGAGACGCCATTGGCTTCCGCGAATTTCTTCGCGGCCATGCTCCATTCGCCTTTGTCGTTCTGCGCGGCCTGGCGCTTTGGCCCGCGCATTTCCTTCGTGACGTCCTGCTGGCGCGAGGGCACGTCACCCACGAGGATACCGATGCGGCGCGGGCTGACCCACACCTTGACGTGGCCGTGGGGTAGAGCGAGTGCAGCAAGCTCTTTGCGGATAAGCGCGGGTACTTGCTGCTCGATCGCGCGAATGTCTTTGTGCGGCAGTTCCTCGACGCCAATCTCGATGAGGAGATCGTCTTTCGGCTTAAATACCGCGGGATCGTACGCGGCGGGTTCTGTTTGCTCGTAGGTTACGGGGCTGGGGTGGCGCAGCAGCGGAAAACCCATCGATTCGCGTTGTGCGAGGAAGCCTTTGGCGCAGCGTTCGGCGACGGCACGGCACCGGAGTAGGAAGCGTCCGCGCTCGGACACGGAAAAGGCGCCGCGCGCATCGAGCACGTTGAAGAGATGCGACATGCGCAGGCAGTGGTCGTACGCGGGGAGAATCAATTCAAGCTCGAGGAGGCGCTGGGCTTCGCTCTCCCATATATCGAAAACCTGCAGCAACTTCGCGGTGTCAGCGTGCTCGAAATTGTAGTGGCACCACTCGACTTCTTGACGATGGAAGATGTCGCCGTAGGTGGTCCCGTTCGGCGCCCACTTGAGGTCGTAGACGTTTTCGACGCCTTGCAGGTACATACAAATGCGTTCGATGCCGTACGTCAATTCGCACGCACGCACGTCGAGTTTGACGCCGCCGCATTCCTGGAAATAGGTGAACTGGAGGACTTCCATTCCGTCGAGCCAGGCCTCCCACCCGAGGCCCCACGCGCCAAGCGAAGGGCTTTGCCAGTTGTCCTCGACGAACCGGAAGTCGTGCTTGGTGAGGTCTAGGCCGAGCGCCTCCAGGGACTGAAGGAAAAGTTCCTGTACGTCAGGCGGCGACGGTTTCAGGATTACCTGATACTGGTAGTAGTGTTGCAGTCGGTTCGGGTTCTCGCCGTAGCGCCCGTCCGTTGGGCGGGTACTCGGCTCGGTATACGCGACCCACCACGGCTCCGGCCCCAAGACGCGCAGAAAGGTCGCGGGGTTCGAGGTGCCGGCGCCCACTTCGGTGTGATACGGCTGCCACAACAAACACCCGCGTTCGCTCCAAAAGCGGTTCAGGGTCTGCAAAACTTCCTGTACGTACATCAATCGAACAATCCTCTAAACCTGGCCCTGTCGAAGCGCCAGGGAGACGCGGCGCGCCCGAATACCCAGCTTATCGACTAGCGCTGCGTTCATCGCAACTGGCGCAAACGGGTAATTTTAGCTATCGTGAACGGTCGTATCAAAACTTGGGGGAGAACACCCGTGGATGCCGCCGAGATTTCGTCGCTACAGGGTACGACCGCGCTTTCCGCTTCGCTCGCATTGCCGTGCGGGGTATCAGTGCCGAACCGGTTCGCCAAGGCGGCGATGACGGAGCAGATGGCGGATCCGGCAACCAACGCGCCGAACGACGCGATCATTCGCCTGTACGAGCGCTGGGCGTCGAGCGGCGCGGGAATCTTGCTGACTGGGAACGTGATGGTGGACCGGGTGTGCATGGAGCACCCGGGAAATGTTGTCGTCGAGGACGAGCGGGATATCGCCCTGCTTGCGCGTTGGGCGGATACGGCGCAATCCCGCGGCGCGCACCTGTGGATGCAGATCAGCCACGCGGGACGTCAGTCTCCGCGAAAGGTTACGAAGCAGCCGGTCGCACCTTCGGCCGTTCCTCTTCTACGCGCGTCGTTCAAGCCGCTATTCGCCGCACCACGCGCGCTGCGATCTGACGAGATTTCCCGGCTTATCGACGCGTACGCGCAAACGGCGGCAGTCGCGAAGAAGGCTGGATTCAAAGGCGTCCAAATACACGCGGCGCACGGCTATCTCATTAGCGAGTTTCTTTCGCCGCTGGTGAACCAACGCACCGACGACTGGGGCGGATCGCCCGAGAAACGCATGCGGTATCTGATCGAAGTGTTGCGCGCGACGCGCGCGGCCGTTGGCGCGCAATTTCCCATTGGCGTGAAACTGAACTCGTCGGACTTTCAACGGGGAGGGTTCTCCGAGGACGAATCGATGAACGTGGTCCGCGCGCTCGAAACGGAGCGAATCGACCTGTTGGAAATCAGCGGCGGAAATTACGAGAACGCGGCGATGGTGAGTCAACGCGAAAGTACGCGGCGGCGCGAAGCGTACTTCCTCGACTATGCGGAGAAAGTACGCGGCATCACGAAGACGCCGCTGATGCTGACGGGCGGGTTTCGCTCGGTGGCCGCAATGAACAATGCCCTATCGAGCGGGGCGATAGACGTTGTCGGATTAGCGAGGCCGTTGTGCACCGACCCTGAGTTCTGCGCGCGCGTCCTGAGCGGGCAGACGTCGGCGGCAACGGACGTAGTACCGCGATCGCGCGTCAAGTTGTTCGACGACATGCTACAGAGCTATTGGCACAATCATCAGATGAAGCGCATGGGGCGTGGGTTGAACCCAAATCTTGGTGCGAGCAAATGGCTGGTGCTGGCGAAGGGAATGATCGACCAGGCTCTCGCGAACCCCTTTGCCGCCGGGCGGTCGTATCCGCAGACTGTCTCGGCGGCCGAGTAAGTCCACCGTAAGCAAGCGCGGCGGGTGCTAGCCTGCCTTCGGGGCACGCGCGGTAAGCTGCTGTTGGAGGCGCGTGATCTGTTGGGAAGCGCGCAGCGCCAACGGTGTATTCGGCTCGAGGTGGATCACGCCCTGGTAGGTCGCGATTGCGGCGTTTAGGTCTCCCCCACGCCGATACACGTCCGCGAGGCGCATCTGCAACGCCATGTCGCCGGGGTGAAGCGCAATCGCGGTGGTCAGTGCAGCGGCGGCGTTGTCGTATTGGCCGAGTAGTTGGTACGCGGTCGCCATGCTCGAGTGCGCGGTGACGTTTCCGGGGGCGAGCGTGGAGGCCAGTTGATACTGCGTAAGGGCACTCGCCGGGTCTGCGTTACGCCGGTAGTACTCGCCCAACGCAAGATGCGCTTGCGGCGAGGCCGGTGCGGTATCGACCCAGTTCGCCAGCGCGTTCAATTCCTGCTCCGGCATACCCAGCCGGCGATACATCGACGCGGCAGCGGCAAAGCTGTCTGGCGATCCTTCTTTGAGGCGCTCGTACTGCGCCAGGTTTTCGAGGGCTTCGTCGTTCATTCCCAGTGATTCGTACAATCCCGCCGCACCGAGAAACGCTTTTGCGTCGTCGGGGCGTGCGGCGGTCCAATCTTGATACGCTTTGATCGCCTCGTCGATCATGCCAAGGTCGTTGTACATTTTCGCCAGCGTCGCGTAGGCCTGCGCTTCCTGGGGAAATTCTTTGACGGCGTTCTCCAACAGTTTCAACGCGGTTTCGTAGTCACCGTCGCTGAATGCGCTTGCCGCCTGCGAGATGCTCTTTCGCAGTTTGGCCGGAAGCTGATTCGTCGGCGCAGCGCGCTTGTCGTGGGATTGAGTCTGGGCGAGCGCGGTTGTGCCGGCGCCCCGCTGCGTCTCGGATGCGACGGCGCCATCGGCCCCGCGAGCTTCCGCGGTGGCCGAATCGGCTTGGGTCGTGGCTACGTTCTTGTCGGTGCGATCCAGGTTGACGTCACCGACCGGATCGAATGCACTGACCGGTCCAGATGATAATGTTTCGGTGCGCTCGTCTTGCGCCCGTTGCTCCAACTTGTGGACGCTGGCTTGGGTTTGACTCAACTGCTGTTTGATTGCGTGCACCCGCCAAGTCTGCACGATGAGGAGTAACGCAAGCGCAGCAATGACAGCAATGAGTCCCTTGGACATGGCGCAATTATTCCCGTTCCCCTGGTTGAACACGGGGTTTTCGACGACGGTTCCGATCCGTAGCGCGCACTAATTCGGCACAGCGTAAAGCCATCGGTGCGAAACCTCCGGCGTTGCAGTAAAACATAGTACGCCGTTTTCGATTGCGCAGGGGACAAGCGTGCCCAAACTTCCCGGAGTTGTGCCTTGTGCGTAGAGTTTGGCGGGTCCCGTTAACTCCGGCGCGGGAATCCGAATGTCCGCGGCGCCAACCACCTGAACGACAAGCACCGCCCCGTTGGGCACACGCCGCTCCGCGGGTACCGGCGCCCAACAGATCGACGCTATCGGCTGCGACGCGAACGTAGTTGTCACCCCATCGACGGCGATCGCGGCGGCATTGCTCCCAGCGAACGCGATCAAGTGACCGGCGTCGTTCGTTCGGAACGCAACGGCGCCCGTACCCGTGTATGTGACGGTACGGCCGTTCACGCGAAATTCGGCAAGCTCGATCGCGTCGGAGGGCGGCGGCACGCGTTCAAGATACGCGCGGTCTTGCTCCTCGTTGCGCGCGAATCCGCCCGGCCAGTCTTCCAGCGTATCTTTGAAATGGGGCGCGACGGCGGTCGTTCCGTTGGGAAAGCGGCACGCGAGATACGGTGTCGAGCGGGAAACGTGTTCCGTGTTGTCGTTGATATCAGCGAACTTGCCGGAGGCCGGATAGGCTCCGAGCGCCTCGAGCACAGAGAACCACGTGCGCGATTCGTAACCGAGACTCGCGGATTGATCGTCTCGCGGACGAAACCCCAGAAACGTGACGGAGCCACCGGCGGCGGTGGCGCGGTGCGTACCGACGATGTCCGAGCCGACGCGCGCCGCGCTTGTTACGCCCTCGCGCGGGGTAACCGGATAGATACGATCGACAAGAAAGTCCGTGAGGATTGTCTGTGGCGCAGCATTCGCGAGTGGGCCCTCGAATGCGACGACCTTGCCGGGCGCGATGATTCCTTCATCAACACCCGGCGCGTACTCGACACCAGTCAACTGCCTCCAGATCTCCAAGGCGTCGCCGCCTTCCGCGGTCAGCACGGGTGGCGGACCCGACCATACGAGTCTTCCCCCACTCTCGACGAAGCGATTCATTAAGGCGAGCAGATCATTGGAAGGAAATGGTTCGAAGAGCGTGACAAGAGTCGAGTAGCGCCGCCCACGCACCACAATGTCTTTGCCGTCGAGTTGGCCGAGTTCGAGAAGTTTGTCCGGGGTAATAAGATTTGCGTACGCGTATTGTGTCATCCAACTGCCGAAACGTTCGTCGACTGCGACGAGATTGGCCGGGTACAGCATCAACACGTCTACATCCCGGTGCTGCGCATCTTCTACAAGCATGAACGGCGGCGACGCCGACGCGCCGAAAACATCGACCAACGCGTGCCTGCGCAGGCCCAGTTCGCGCGGCATGCCCCAATGCGCGCCGTAGGAGTACGGAACGTCGTTGATAACGCCTGTCGAGCAGGCAAGCATCAGGCCGTAGTAATTTCGGTCAAGCCAGCCGCCTTCCGCGTGGTCGTTCCCGTTGCCGGTGAGAAAATCGCCCCACTTGAAGTAGTCGTAGCACGCGGACGACGCCTGCTGTACGGTATTCGACCAGACGAAGTTCGACGTGTATTCGTAGTAACTACGGAATTGGTTTTGGCGGCCCGTGTTCCATTTGTCGATGGTCGGGCTTTGCGCCCATGTAGCGTGCGCGCGCGCTTCGAGGCGATAACCGATACGTTGTTCGGTGTACCGTTTGGCGTCGGCGAACAGGTCCACGACGGTGTCCTGAAGGAGGCGATAATACCGCGCACGAAACAGCGCCGTTCGGCGCACGGCTTCGGGGGAATCGCCGAACACATGCATGCGCCCTTCTTTCGCGCTCAGCGTGCTCGACGTGTCCTCCTGGCCGCGCGTGAAGTAGACCATGTACTTGGCGAAATCGCCGAACTCTGGGCCGAATCTTTCTGAGTACACGCGCGACAAGTTTGGCGTGACGTAGCGCATCGCGAATTCGCCGTTGTCGTGGTGGGAAAAGTAGTGCCAGTCCTGTTGGATGTGCATTTCATCCGAATACAGCGCGTTCAACTTGACACCGGCATCGAGGTACTTGTCGATGAGTTGCTTGAGGAATGGAAACGATTGTGGACTGAAGTAGTCCATTTCGGGTGTGCGGTACTGCTGCACGACGAGAATGCGGTCCAGGCGCCCGATGTCCGCCCTGCCCTCGCCGTGGATGCGCACGCGAACCGCGCTGAAGTCGCCCTGCTGAACGACCGCGCCGGGCCACACCTCGACCTTTGCGGTGTCCGTGATTTCGACGATGGCGTCTTGATCGACCACGAGGTATGGCGTGCCGCCGATGGAGCGCTCGCTGAACGCGAATACGCGGACCCCGGCATCTTCGACGCTGATTGTGCCTTTGTTGTTTGACCACTTCGTGTGGCGCCAAAGTTGCACGCTGTATTCGCCGGTTGTTGCGTCGCGAATGCCTTTGCGGTAATGGAGCCATAAACCCGATTCACCGGTGGCGGCGCGATACCCGCGCCCGATTTCGAGCGGACTGAGCAGGCTGATTTCGAGTCTGAGGCCGTACTCTTTGGCGAACGCGCTGATTTTCGCGATTCGCGCGATGCAGGCGTCCTCGTCAGGCACGTATTGGCGCACCCCTTCAGGTCGGTCCTTCTTGTATTGACTGAAGAAGTGATCGAACGCGAGGATCAGCGTGCGATGTCCTGCCGCTTTTGCGTTTTCGCAGATGGTACGCAAGGTGGTTACGTTCGGCGTGCCGGTGATGCCGAGGTCGACCTGCTTGTCCGGGTCGGTCAAGTCATCCAGTTGTTGATCCTCGACGTAGATGATTCCGGATTTGCCAAGTTGAAACGCCCACGGCCCGGGAAAGCTCACTGCTTGCGCCGTGTATAAGTTTTCGGGAACGGCGCCGCTCGGCTGAGTCTCCTCCGCGCGCGCGGCCAAGAGGAGCGCGGCAGTGGCGAAGAGCACTAAACGGACAGGGATCGAATTGTGATGCATGTCGTCGCCAATCTAAAGGGTGTGGTTGTCGAATTCCCCCGAAGTGAATTTATAGCACGAATGAATGCGGCGATTCTGCCTCGGTGCTATCCCGGATTTTTTTGCCGCCCCGAAGGATTTTGCCTCCACTGCGACGATGTGGAGCGATGAGAAATCCGGGCTATCGTCGCGCGCGCAGTTTTGCTTTACACAATGCCTCGAGCGCGATGGCCGTGGTCAACGGCGCGGACTCCCACTCGATGACTATTCCGCTGTCCGCGCGCGCGATGAAGAAAGGCGCTGCTCCCCATGCGCCGGTAATCGAGTTTTGCCTGCGCTCCAGGAAAGCGATGCCTTCGTCGATCAATGGCGTATCTACGCCAGAATGAATCAACGAGAGCACGGCGAACGCTGTGTTCAACTCAGGGCTGCCCTTGTCCCAATACGAAGTTCCATCCGCGCAGGTCCGGGCTTCGTCGATTATTTCCGACGCCAGCTGCTGTACGGCGGCGTCCAGTTCCGGTATCGGTCCTTCCGCGTACGCGCGCGATACACAGTAATGAAAGACGTAGCTGTCGGGATAGTAGAGACTGATGTTGTCCCATTGCACGCGATGCAATCCGTTACGCACTGCGTCGTCGATCACGGCCACCGATTCGGAAAAGCCGGGTGTTTTGACCAGACCGAACCGCGCCAGCGCGAACAGAACGTTCGCGTTCACAACCAAATCGATATCGTTGCCGTATTGCGGCGTAGCCGAAGCGTTCTCCATGAACCAGGTCAGAAATGCGCCGGAATCGTCCGGCAACCAGGCCGGATCGAACCGAAGCGGCACGGCATCGATATGCCGGTTCCCGCCGAACAAGTCGTCGAGATTTGCTGTCACAGCCTCTCCGCCATCAAGCGTGCGGTGGTCCAACAGGGCCGCGTATACCGTCGCGGTAACGTCCGCATCGGTGGGGACGGCCATTTCGGTCGGGAAGTAGGACAAATTGACCGGAGCGCGGGTCCCGCCGAGGACCGGCCCTTCCAGGAGATCGAACAGCAGGTCTTCGAGCAGCGGTGTGCTCGAACCGGAGTCCATTTCGTACGGCCAAAACCCAAACGTTTCCGCGTCGAACGCCGCATCGTCCGCTTTGAATCGGTTCAAGCAATCGACGGCGCGGACGCGCATCTTGTGCGCCAACTTGATGTCGTCGGCGCCGAGTCCGAGTGCGTCCTGGGTTGCCGGGGAAATACCCGCCAACGCGTGGTGCGCGAACACGACGACAAACGGGCTTACGTCCTTAATGCGGTATCCGGGAACGTTTCTGAAGTGAAATATCTGCGGCCAATTCCCGCGGTAATCGATTTCGCCCGGCGTCATGCTGTCGCGTTTCGTTTGTGCGGCGTCGAGATACAACAGCGCGCGCTGTATGGGAGACACGCGCACGGGACAACTCGTGGCGCAATGGACGATTACGACGCAAAGAACGAGGAGTTTCACCGACCTTGCATATTGAGTGTTGAGGAGACCAGTAGGCCAAGATGCATCGAGTAGATTCCCCGGCGACGCGTTTATCCAATCGCCAGGCGGTCTCATCGCGCGCCGCGCTCGAGGATGTGCATTACTTCCTTCGCGGCAAGACGCTGGCCAAGGCGGGTCAATCGCGGAAAGTAGCGACCGACCGCTTCGATTAACTTGCCGTGCGCGGTGAGGACCACTTCCGCCTTGCGCGCATGAATCGCGTCGAGCATTTCCGCCGCCGCCTGGTCGGCTCCCGCTGCAAGCCATTCCGGAATCGTGTTGGGCTTGGCGCGGTCGATCGAGCCGTTTCGCTTCACGTAACCGATTTCGGTGTTGACGAACCCGGGGAGTACGTTTGTTACCGACACGCCAAACTCCGAGAACTCATGATAGAGGCACTCGGCAAGTCCACACGCGGCGAACTTGCTCGCGCAGTATGCGCTACCTCCCGGAAGGGGCAGGCGGCCGGCGATACTCGTCACAATCGCAAGCCGGCCCCGCGTTTTGCGCAGATGTGGGAGCGTCGCGTAAATGGTGTCGACCACTCCGAAGAAGTTGGTGTCGAACTGGCGCCGAAAATCCGCGGTGTCCAGCGTCGTAAATCGACCATTCACGGGCATGCCTGCGTTCGCCACGACGACATCGAGGCGGCGGTACGTTTTCACAACACGGGCCACCGCGCGTTTGATCGATACGGGGCTGGTCACGTCGCAGGTGACCGCAATCGCATCTCCGCCCTCTGCTGCAATTTCACGTTGTACCTTGCGGAGCAGGCCCGTTCTGCGCGCGGCAAGCGCCACTCGTGCGCCCTCCGCGGCAAACCGCTTCGCGAGGGCGGCCCCAATGCCCGAGGATGCGCCGGTGATGAAGACCGCTTTTCCGGAGAATCGCGCCGCCATGCGCGTGCCTCCTTCTTTCGCATTCCGATTAGTTCTTCGACGATTCGGCGGACGACGGTTTTCCAATGCGGACGATGTAAACCTGGTCCAAGATGATACCCTTCGGGTCGCCGACCGTTTCCATATTGAACGAAATGCCGTTCGTCTTCTTTTGCGCGGACCAGTATTTCAGGTGTGTGATATTCCCCGCGTCATCACGCACCCATTCCTGAAAGATGCAGGAGTGTCCGGAACCGTTGCCGCGCCAGAACTGCACGAAATCGCCCGGGCGCGCATCGGCGGGTTCCTTAATTTCCGTGCCGATCCCGTACGTCAGGACCGCATTGTGGATGCAGCGTTTGTTCCCGTCGCTGCCGAACCAGAGGAATTGGAACTGCTTGATGTCTTCAACGGTCCACGTGTGGAGCGCCTTCGGGTTGTGCGTGCGGTTGTATTCCTCAATGGCGCGCATGAACACTTCCCAGGTAATGCCGCTGCAATGGCACCGGCCTTGTTCGTCGCCCTTCGCGACGAGTTCGCCGTTATAGAACACGTCACGCGTCACGCCCTTCCACTCGCCCTGCTTCGGCCAATAATAGGCGTTTGTTCCGTCCGTTGGATAGGAAGCCGAGACCGTCAGCACGCATTGCGCGAATGCGTCGGCATCGGGCAATGGAGGAGACTCGGCGCCGCTCGCCGCCAGGATCGGCAACGCCAAGACAAATTGAGTCCAGATACGTTTCATCGTGATAGCATCCGGCATTTCGTCCACTTTGATCGGCGTAAGTGTATCACGGTAATCGGTTGGTATCGACCGGAACGGCGGTTCGGATCATGCGTACAGATCATTTAGAAAATCGGTGAGCACTTCCTCGGCAAGATCATCCGGGATGGCATCCAGCACCGTATTCAGCAGCGCCATCCTTTCCGGGAGTCTGGTGCCGTCAATGCCGAGCATTGCGGCAAGTTCCTTCAGCGGGGCTTCGCCGGGTTGCGCAAGTAGCGCGTCGATATTGGTGCGAATCTCATTCGCATCGATGGGGTTTGGGTCCTTCTTGACGGCGGCAACGGCGTCCCTCAGCGCCGCGAGGAATTCGTCAACCACCGTGGCGGAGTTCTGGGTGACGGTAATATGCAGGTTTGCCGGCAGGCCCTCGATTGAGAATTGTGGTTGCAGATACCAGCCGCGCAGTTTCATTTCGTCCGCGAGTTGGAAGATGTTGAACTCGCCGGAGGCGATCGAGAACATGCACATGTCCGGCTTGCCGAGGACGCGCAACCCGTCGATTTGACTGATTCCGTCGATCATGCGTGCGGTCGTGTCCATAACTCCGCGGACAACACGCGCATACCCCTCCTCGCCGAGGTAATGAAGCACTGCCCAGGCGCCCGCCATCGGACCGCCGGACTTTGTGCTGAGGATCGTCGGGTTGATAAGGGCGTATGTGGTCGAGGCCGCGCACGCGAAAAGTTGGTGACGGCGCAACTCCTTGTTGCGGTACATGACGATGCTCGCGCCCTTGGGGCTGTACCCGTACTTGTGCATGTCCGCAGATATGGACGTTACGCCCGGTACAGTAAAATCGAACGCGGGAAGCGCATAGCCCATGCGGCGCATGAGGCTGAGGTGGATTCCGCCGACGCAACCGTCCACGTGACAAAGCAGCCCTTTCTCCTGTGCGAGCGCGGCGATGTCTTCGATAGGGTCGATCGCGCCATGCGCGTAGCCTGGCGCGGAGCCGACAAGGAGAATCGTGTTATCCGTAATTCGCGCGCGCATGGCGTCTACGTCGGCCAAGTAAGACGACGCGTTCACGGGCGCCACATTGATCGTCAGGCCGAAGTACGCGGCAGCTTTGTGAAACGCGGCGTGGGCGGTGCGCGGCACGACGAATTCGGGTTGCTTGATGTGCGGCTTGTGCACCCGCGCCCAGTCGCGCGCGGCTTTCACCGCAAGCAAAATGCTCTCGGTGCCGCCTGATGTAAAGGAACCGACTACGTTCTTGTCGCCGCGCAAGAGGTCGATGACCATGCGGACGACATCGGATTCCAGCTTAACGACGCTCGGAAAACTCGTCGGATCGAGCGCATTCTCAGTGAGGTACATGAGGTACGCGGCTTTGGCTACGTCGTCAACCTCGGCGCCGGGATCGTACGTGTAGGCCAGTACACGCCCGGAGCGCCACGCGAGATCGTTTTGCTTGAACGACTCGAGCATCTGTAGGATTTCAGACTTGGGCAGGCCCTTTGCGGGTATCTGCATGACGGTGTTCCCCTCGGATGAGGCCGCGTACTCCCTCGCGGCAAAGACGGGTAGTATGCGGCGCGAGTGGAAGACCTTCAAGCCTGACCGCACGACAACTTTTCCGGCTGAAGTGCGTTGGCAAAGTGCAACGTCTGCGAGACGCATATTTCGTCTCACATTTTGATTGCCTAACTTCACCGTAGTCCGTGGTTGGCGCGGTTTACCGCGGGCTGGACAGGAGCACGATTGGGGATTCGACTCGAGACGGTCAACACCACCTTCTGGATTGCGGTCGCGTCTGCCAGTTTTGTCGTGACCGCGGGCTGTTCGCGCGATCACGGAGGGGCGCTGCGCGTCACTGGAACGATAGAAGGCACGACAATTGGAGTTGGCTCGCGCGTAGGCGGCCGGGTCGCGGACATCGCAGTAAAGGAAGGCGATTCGGTAACGGCCGGTCAGGTGCTGTTAAAGCTCGAGTGTGGTGAGCAGGAAGCGGCTCTTTCCGCCGCAAAGGCCAAGCTGGCGCAGGCGCAGGCCACGCTGCAACGTCTGGAGACCGGCGCGCGACCCGAGGAACTCGCACAGGCGGAAGCCGCCGCGGCTGCCACGGAAGCGGCGTACATGATGGCGCTGAATGGCGCGCGCTCCGAGGAGATCGAAGCGGCCCGCGCCATGGCGGGCGCAGCGAAAGCCCAACTGGATACGGCGCAGTCCGACTTCACGCGCATAAAGAAACTGCGGGAAGGCAGTGCCGTTTCGCAGCAGGCGTACGACCAGGCATTCCACCAATTGGAGGCGGCGCAGAGCCAGCATAAAGCCGCGAAAGAGCAGTTGGACCTGTTGGCTAACGGTACGCGCAACGAGCAGATCGAAATGGCGAAGGCCGAACGCGACCGCGCCGCCGCCGCGTTCGACCTGCTGAAGAATGGCACCCGCAAGGAAGATATCGACGCGGCACGCGCGGCGTGCGACGCGGCCCAGGCCGAAATTCTTCGCGCGGAAACGCTGTTGAACGAGATGACTGTGAAGTCCCCGCGCGCGGCCGTTGTGCAGTCGTTTGATGTCCACCCGGGCGATCTTGTGCAGCCCGGGCCGGTGCTTCAGTTGACAGACCCGGAAGACCTGAAACTCGTGGTATATGTCAGCGCGCTGGCATTGGGACACCTGGGACTCGGCGAGGAAGTGACGTTTACCACCGACGCGCACGGCAGCGAAACCTTCAAGGGCAAGATCAGCTTCATTGCGACCGAAGGCGAGTTCACTCCGAGAAATCTTCAGACCGAAGAGGAACGCGTGCAGCAGGTGTTTGGGGTGAAGGTGGCGTTCGATTCGCACGGCGGGAAACTTCGGCCCGGCATGGCGGCGATGGTCCGAATGCCATTGGCCCATGAGTGAGGCGCCTTGGAACCCAATCTGGCGATATCCACGCGCGACCTGACGCGGCGCTTCGGCAGCTTCACCGCCGTGGATTCCGCAAACGTCGAGGTTGAGCGCGGCAGCATCTACGGCCTGCTCGGGCCGAACGGTTCCGGCAAGACGACGCTTATCCGCATGTTGTGCGGATTACTTCGCCCGACCTCCGGCAACGCGACCGTGATGGGGTTCGACCTCGCGCACGACACCGATCGGATCAAGCACGAAATTGGGTACATGTCGCAGCAATTCAGCTTGTACGGCGATCTTTCCGTGATGGAGAACCTTCGGTTCTACACGCGCGTCTACTCGGTCCCGCGGTCGCGCGCCGCGCAACGGATCGAAGATGTTGTTGAACTAACCGGGATTCACAATTACCGCAATCGGCTCGCGCGGCAGCTCTCGGGCGGGTGGCGCCAGCGGCTTGCGCTAGCGTGCGCGCTGGTGCACGAGCCGAAACTGCTTTTTCTCGACGAGCCCACGGCGGGCATCGATCCGGTCGCGCGGCGGGCGCTGTGGAACTTGCTGTTCGAGCTGAGCAATCGAGGGCATACGTTCTTCGTAACGACTCACTACATGGATGAGGCGGAACGGTGCACGCACGTCGGCTACATCTATTTCTCGCGCATGATCGCGAACGGCACGCCCGGCGACTTGAAGGAGATGCCGGCCGTGACACCCGCCGGTCTTGAACGCATGCGCGTGATGTGCGACCGCCAACCGCAGGCCATGGGCTACATCAATGCGCTCGAGTACGTGCGCGACGCGACGATCTTCGGCGATTCGCTGCACGTGCTCGCGGAGGAGGGATCGGGCGAACGGTTGCGCGCGGCCCTCATCGACCGGGGATTCGGCCACGTTCACGTGGACACGATCCCGCCGTCGCTGGAGGACGTCTTCGTCACGCTGACGCGCACCATGGATGAGGCCCGCAGTGTTTAGGGGATTCAATGCAATCGTCTACAAGGAGACGATTCACATTCTGCGCGATCCGAAAACGCTGCTGCTCATGTTGGTGATCCCCGGCATTCAATTGACCATCTTTGGCTACGCGATCCAGATGGATGTGAAGCACATCCCGACGGCGTACTACAACCTCGATGGCCGCGAGGCGAGCCGCGAGCTGCTCGATAGTTTCGAGAATACCGGTTACTTCGATTTCGTGGGCCAAGCCTTTTCCGATGACGAGCTAACCGGAATGATCGTCGATGGCCACGCCAAGGTCGGGGTGAAAATCCCGCCGGATTACTCGGATTCCGTCGCACTGGGCCGGCGTGCCGAAGTGCAGGTGCTGATCGACGGCAGCGATTCGACGGTGGCGATGCAGGCGCTAAACGTGTCGAACGCGATCGCGCTGCGAAAGTCGTTCACGGCGATTCAGGAACGTTTTCCCGGAAGGTCGCAACCGATCGAGTCGCGTCCGCGAGTGCTGTTCAATCCGGACATGAAGACGGCAAACTTTATGGTCCCCGGGCTAATTGGAATCGTGATGCAGGTGGTGACGATGTTTCTTACCGCGTTCGCCGTGGTGCGCGAGAAGGAGAACGGGACCCTCGAGCAGCTTATGGTGACGCCGGTGTCGCGGCTGGGGCTGCTTGGCGGCAAGCTGATGCCGTATGCATGTATTGGCGCGTTTGAAGTGTGCATGGTGGTCCTGCTGATGCGCTTTCTCTTTCAAGTACCCATTGCAGGGAGTCTGGCGCTGCTCGCCGGTTTTTCGGTCTTGTTCCTCGTAACCTCACTGGGACTGGGCCTGATGATTTCAACCATCGCAAGCAATCAGGTGCAGGCGATTCAGATTGCCTTCCTGGTTATGCTGCCTTCCGTTCTGTTGTCTGGCTTTATGTTTCCGCAGGAGTCCATGCCTGCGCCGATCTGGGCAATCGGCCAGGCCTTGCCGGTTACGTACTTCATCAGAATCCTTCGGGGCATCATTTTGCGCGACGCGGGGTTCATGCAGTTGTGGCCGCAGGGAATTGGGCTCATCGTCATTGCGAGTGTCCTGCTTACTGTAAGCGCCGGCCGCTTCCGCAAGACGCTCGGGTAAGCCGCACGCCTACACCTGACCTACCCAATCTGGATCTGCGACTTCGTCCCATCGGGCGCGGATCGCGTCGATTTCCGATGGTGAGAGAGGTCCCGCTTCAAGCAAGCCGGCGTTTTGCTTCCAACGTCCGGGCTGTTTTGTCCCGACGATGGCCGTGTGAACGCCGGGCTGGCTCAATGAAAAGCGCAAGGCAACGCTCACGGCGGTATCGATATCCAAGCGCAGGAAATCGTACTGAAGGACCTGCAACCGCTCCCAATACACGTGATGGTACGCGTTCTCCGGTTTCGCTCCGGTTTTCCATGCCGCGTTGGCGATGGGCCGCTTCGCGATGACCCCCATGTTCTTTTCGTGCGCCATTGGCAGGTTCTCGCGCAATACCTGTTGGTCGGCGATGTTGATCGAAGTTTGCAGCGTGTCAAACGCTCCCGTGCCGATTGCGTACTTGGCGGCTGCACCGTCGCCGCTGTAGCCGATGTACCTTGCATAACCTCGGTCGCGCGCATGTTGCACGGCGGCGATCACGTCGCCTTGACGCAAAATGGGTTCGGAACAAGAATGCAATTGGATCAAGTCGAGCCGGTCCGTGCGCAGGCGCTTCAGGCTGTTTTCAATATGTGAGAGGATCGTCCCCGGCGTCCACTCCTCCTCGCTGGAGTTCCCCGACCAACCGCATTTCGAGAACAAGTAGTAGTCGTCGCGGCGGCCCGAAACGGCCTTGCCGATCATCTCCTCGCTATTCATGTAGCCCGCCGCGGTGTCGATGACGTTCAGACCCGCGTCGAGCGCTTGATTGAGCAGATCGGCCACGTCATTCTCGGTCGCGCCTTCAAAGCCGATCTCCGCCCCGCCAAATCCGAGCACGCTGACCAACATATCCGTGTTGCCAAGTTTCCGTTTCTCCAATGTCAGGCTCCTTTTGATTCAAAAACTAAACTGTGGTAGCGGACGAGTCAATGTGGGCGTTCATTCGGTGTCCGGTTTGCGCCGCATTGCTTTGGTTTCGCCGCGTTGGCGTTTGGCTTCAACGCGGCGCTTCTTTGCGGCCTTCGTCACCTTGACGGGTATGCGCGGTTTGGGTTTGCGGCGGCGCGCCGCCAGCCGGCGTTGGAGTTCTTCCAGGGCGGCTTCCTTGTTCCGCAGTTGGGAGCGTTCGGCAGTCGCAACGACAACGATGCCCGTCGGAATATGCCGCACGCGAACGGCAGATTCCGTGGTGTTCTTGTGCTGCCCTCCGGGACCGCTGCTGCGGTAGAAGGTGATTTCAATTTCGTCGTCGCGAAGCATGGGGAAATATCACTGGATTCTTGCGATTTCAACAGCGCTAAAGGGCCGCTCCCGAAGCCGGTAATCGCTGGTGAGAAACCATCTCTCATATTGGGGATTCAACTTAAGTACCAACGCCGTGCACACTCCATAGCCGAGGGCAACCGCGATCGGCACAAGCCCAGTGAGCTTCAAACCGAGCGTTACCGTTCCCCACGCGACCGAACCGACCACGAACGGCACGAGCCAGATTCGATCATAGCTCAAGATCACGAACCTGCGCGTCGCAATTCTTCCCAACAAGGAAATAGGAGGCGCACAAGTGTGAAAGTAGAAGAGTGAGAATATGAAAGTGAAAGCAAAGGGAATGGCGGCGAATCGTGCGGTATAGACATGCGTGGGCGCGGCGTCCTCCTGCGAGAAGGAATGAACTGAGTTGTACGCGTGTAGTATCGCGAAGGTGTAGAGTGCCACCGAAGCGGAAGCTATCCAGGGAGACTGCCGTACGAATGTTCGCCAGGAAGTTCTTGGAGCCAGTATAGTCAATGGCCAACCCAACATATTTAAGCCGGGACCGTCGAATAAGCCGCCTGTAGCTCTGTCCTGAGGCGTGAAACTCTGGTTCAAATAACGGCGAAGGTCAAATGCCTGGGTGTCATTGAAAGGGACTTCTCGAAGGCACTTCGCGTTGGGCCAATGTACTGTCAAGTACGCGAGAATCGACATCAGGCAACAGAACACTGGTTGCGACAGGTAGACAATCGGGCCGCTCAGCGCCATGAGTGCCCAAGTCGCGGCATTATGGTCGCCCGCCCCGTTCAGCGTTACGGCGGACAGCAACGTATAGGTGCAAAAGAACAAGGCTACTGGATACAGGGGACTCGCAAATGGAGACTGGATCGCGAGCGCGGAGATCAGTGCGACCCAGATGGCATCCAGACTTGTCAAGCGGACCGGGCCGGTAGGTGAATCTACTCGACCGTCCCATGGCGTGGCACGGAGCCACGCCAAATGCTCGGGATCCCAGAGGGGGTGAAAAGCGGCCACGCGATTCCACGCGTAGAGTAACGCGAGCACACATGCAGCGACGGCCCATGCAAGACCGGCGAATTGTCGAAGAGCGCGGGTCTCCTCCAGCGTGTACGAAAGGTTTAGCGCCCAAGCTTGGTAGCGCGTGTAACCCTCGATCAGTATGGATGCAATGAGCAGCATGCAGCAGAGCAGCCGCGAGATTGAGCCTCTTGGTAGCAGGAGAAAGAACGCGCGAATCATGGTTTGCGGCTCCGTAAGTAATCGTCGAGACGGGCGACGCTTTCCGGATTCAAGAGTTGTTGGAGGACTTGCTCGAGCGACTGTCCGCCAATTTGCTGCAACAGCGCCTTCGGGGTGTCGTACGCGACAATTGCTCCGTCGCGCAAAACTGCGATACGGTCGGCTATTTCATCGACAAGTTCCGGCACAGGTGTAGCGAGGAGGATCGTGTAATCATCTCCTTCGCGGAGTTTCAGAAGTATTTGCTTCAATGCAAGCAGCGCGGCGGGGTCGAGTCCGCCGGAGAAGGGTTCGTCCATGACCAAGATCGGGGCCTCACTGATAAGCGCGCCACAGATCGCAATTTTCTTCTGTTGTCCGGTCGAGTATGACGCCATTGGGCTATCGCCCTGCGCGGTCAGGTCGAAAACGCCGAGCAGTTGGTCGATGTGCTCAAAACGGCGGTTGAAATCGATTTCGTAAAGCTCGCCAATTGCGAGGAGGTATTCGCGACCTGTCCGGATTCTCGGCAGCCAGGGATTATTCGGCAAGTAAAACACTTGTTTGCGGATGGCCCGTTCGGCTTCGACGCTGCTTTTGCGTCGCTTGCCGTCAATTTCGACATACCCCTCTTGCGGTGTAAGCATCGCGGCAATCGAGGCAAGCAGGGTACTCTTCCCCATGCCGTTCGGGCCCATGAGGACGACAAGTTCGCCCTTTTTGACCTCCAAACTAACTCCACGGAGTACGGGGCGAACGCCATAGTGCTGAACGAGATTGACGACGTTAATCACGGTTTGCCAATCACTCGACCCATGTATGGGAGTCCACTCGGAAGGAATGGCAGAAACTCCCAAACTATCCAATAAGCATGCGCATTCCCCGGCATTATTTCCAACTTCTTGGTTGACAGCGCGTTGCAACTGTCGCGCGGCCCTGTTAAAGTCCTTGGGCGCTTGCGGGGAACGAGGGACTTTCGATGAAGGGCATCATATTGGCGGGCGGTTCGGGTACGCGGCTGCACCCGATTACGTTGGCGGTGAGCAAACAACTCATGCCGATATACGACAAGCCGATGATTTATTACCCGCTGTCCACTTTGATCATGGCGGGGATTCGAGACATCTTGATCATTTCGACCCCGCACGACTTGCCCCTCTTTCGCAACCTCCTGGGCGACGGAAGCCGGATTGGCATTAACTTGAGCTATGCGGTGCAGGACGTACCGAACGGACTGGCGCAGGCGTTTGTCATCGGCGAGAAGTTCGTGGGCGGCGACAAGGCGGCGCTGATTCTCGGCGACAATATTTTCTACGGCACGGGCCTGGATACGCTGCTGCAAGCGAACAACGACCCCGAAGGCGGCGTAGTGTACGCGTACCACGTTTCTGATCCGGAGCGGTACGGCGTGGTCGAGTTCGATGCGCAGAACCGGGCGATTTCCATCGAGGAAAAGCCCCAGCAGCCGAAGTCGAGCTATGCCGTGCCGGGCCTGTATTTCTATGACAATACGGTCGTCGAGATTGCCAAGGCGTTGAAGCCGAGCGCGCGCGGCGAGTATGAAATCACCGACGTAAACAAGGAATATTTGAAGCGCGGAAAGTTGAGCGTTGCAATCCTCGATCGGGGCACGGCGTGGCTTGACACGGGGACATTTGCGTCCTTGATGCAGGCGGCGCAGTTCGTGCAAGTGATCGAGGAACGGCAGGGCCAAAAAATCGGGTGTATCGAAGAAGCCGCTTACCGGATGGGGTTCATTTCCGACCTCGAACTGCGCGGCTTGGCGGAGCCGCTGCTGAAGAGCGGATATGGAAAGTATCTGATTAGCTTGCTGGACTGAGCGGGCCGCGTTGCGGCGATATGCAGCCAGTGTTCCCATTTGCACGCAGCACCTCCAGCATCCCGCGATTCTGCTACACTCAGGGCTTGGGAGGGTGCATCCATGTTTAGGAAGATTGTTGCCGGTATCGCTGTGTCCATACTCGTGTGCGCCGCGCGCGCCGAAGGCCCACCGCTGCCATTCTTGGAAGTTGGTGCATACGATCAAGAAGTCAGCCGCAGATACGGCACCGAACACGGCTTACCGGATGCAGATGTGCGCTGCCTGGCTGTTACACCGGACGGGCGTATCGTCGCAGGGACCTCGCGCGGAATGGCGCTCTTCGACACCGAAAATGACGTCTGGAAACCGGCGAAAGAAGTTGAAGGACTCGCGTTTGTAGCCGCTTCTCACTCGCTCGCAGCGACGGAAGCGACGATTTATCGGATATCCGCGGACGGAGTCACGAAGCTGCTAAGCGTCCCGGCCGATGTCGGAAAGATCACCTGCCTCTTGGGCGGGCCAGAAGTCGGCACTGGTTTCGTTGGAACGACGACTGGCCTCTTGCGATTCGAGAATTCAGTGTGCGAACCGATCGAGAACCTGTCCCCGCTTATCGGCGATCGCCCGGCGATCCGATCGATCGCGGTGACAGCGCCCGCGATGGACCTGGCCGTCGCAACAGACGGCGGATTGTTTATCGGCGCGAATTTGGGTAGGAGTTGGGCACGCGTCGTACCGCGCGACGGCGTCAAGAGTTGGGACCTGGTAGACGTGCGAGGCGCAGGTGGCGGACGCGACAACGCGTTGTGGTTTGCCTCGCCCCAAGGCATCGGAGTGACATCCGGCAGCGGTTCCCGTTTGTTCACGATTTGCGATGGATTGCCTTATGACGACTTTACGTGTGTCGCCCCGCGGGTGGGCGACGTAGTGTGGTTCGGTACGAAGATGGGCGCGATATCGTTTGACGGACATACCTGGGGCTACCGCCAGGCCGGTCGCTGGTTGCCTGGGAACGACGTTCGCGCGATCGCCGTTGACGCGAAAGGCGCGGCATGGTTCGCGACGGACAAAGGCGTCGGTGTGATCGAACGCGTGCCGATGACCTTGAAAGACAAGGCAAAGCGGTTCGAGGACCAGATCGACAAGTACCACCGGCGAACGCCGTACGAATTCGTGTTGTCAGTGTCCCTCGACAAGCCGGGCGATCTCGAAGGCGGATTCAAACAACACGACAGCGACAACGACGGTTTGTGGACCAGCATGTACGGCGCGGGCGAATGCTTCGCGTACGCTGCGACCGGCGATCCCAAGGCTAAAGCGCGCGCGAAAAAGGCCTTTGACGCCATGCACTTCCTTGGTCAAGTCACGCAAGGCGGGGAACTATCTCCACCCAAGGGGTTCGTGGCGCGCAGCATCATGCCCACGGACGGACCGGATCCGAATGCCGGGCGCGACGACGTTAAGAAACAGCGCGAACAAGACAAACTCTGGAAGACGCACGCGCCGTGGTGGCCGAAGAGCAAGGACGGGAAGTGGTATTGGAAGTCCGACACCAGTTCGGACGAACTCGACGGACATTATTTCTTCTATGCGGCTTATTACGATCTTGTGGCCGATACCGCGGAAGAGAAAGCGCGCGTGCGCGAACACGTCCTCGCGCTGACGGACCATTTGATCGAGCACGATTTCGATCTCGTCGACTACGACGGAAAACCCACGCGCTGGGCGCGGTACAGTCCGAAGAATTGGGACGACGTTGCATCGTGGTGGGCGGGCCGCGGCCTGAATTCGTTGAGCATCATTTCCTATTTGCGGGTGGCGCAACATATCAGCGGCGGTGACAGAAAATATGCCGATGCATACGAATACCTCGTGAACGAACACCAGTATGCGACGAATATCATGGTCCCGAAGTGGCAGTTGTGCCCGGGTTGCGGCAACCAGTCCGACGACGAAATGGGTTTCATGAGTTTTTACAACCTCATGAAATACGAGACGGACCCGCAACGGAAACAGGACTTCGCATTCGCGTTCTTCAACTATTGGATGATCGAGGAACCGGAATTGAATCCGCTGTTTAATTTCATGTACGCGGCGCAGTGCTGGGGCCTGCGCCACGTCAACCCCTTCGGCACGACGGAACTGACTCCGGAAGGTCCCTGGTTGGAGCATTCGATCGACACGCTGAAACGGTATCCGCTTGACCGCATCGAGTGGGGCGTGAAGAACAGTCATCGAAAGGACATCGTACCGCTGCGGACCCACACGCGCGAAGGAAAAGAGGCGCGCGGCCGCGGACATCGCCTTTCGGGATACGTGCTACCTATAGACGAGCGTGAAGTCGAGCACTGGAACGTCGATCCCTGGGCCTTGGACTACTCCGGCGGCGGCGGCACGTTGATGGACCCGCAATCGTTTCTCTTGCCGTACTACATGGGCCTATACCACGGATTTATCGTGGAGAAGTAGCACCCGGGAGTAGGTTCCGTCTCGCGGCGTACCCAATTGATGCGGAATCGATATAGCATTGAGGCAAATTTGCACTGACAACAGCTTATGCAGATGTTAGACTAATCGCGGAAAGTGTGAGTTTCCGAGCCGGGAACTTACGGCGCACAGCGGGGATCATTTTGAGACGGGGACCTCATCATGATCGAGCGTTTCCACGATCCCACTCGGGCAATCGCGTACCTGTGCGAAGCGATGCGCCATCAAGGCGCGGACGACAAGGTGCTCGTTACGTCCTACCTTAAGGGCCACAAGCGGGCGCGCACGCACGTGACCGAGTGCATGCATATGGTGCCGGTGCTCGAGCGGTTCTGCGAGCATTTTTCCGAAGCCGTGGCGATTTGGGACCTGCACTATGGTCCATACACCGTTGGCGGCATCCAATGTCACTGTTACCCAAAATTGTGGAAGCTTTGCCCGCAACAGTGCCGAAATCACAAGGAGCGGCCCCTCGTTACCGTTGTCGCGTTCAAGGAAGACCTCGACATCACGGATGAAGAGAGACTTGCCATCTTGACGCTTGTCGAGGAGGAGATAGATCGACAGGCGAGTAATCCCGAGGACCGCATTGGCCGCCATGGCAAGGCCGCGAACATTCACCGCCACTAGCTCCGGCGACGCGGTTGTACTCCGTTGATTTGCCGTCATTGACGGTGCAAGGTGGACACGCGGGCGCGGGCGATTTTGCCTTGTTCGCCCGTTATCGATTAAAATACCGCCTTGCCTACGGGTGCAATTTCGTGCCGGAGTGGTGAAATTGGCAGACACGCACGGTTCAGGTCCGTGTGGGCGCAAGTCCGTGGGGGTTCAAATCCCTTCTCCGGCACCAAGTATTTTCGAGTTGAAGGCCGCGCGACCGTGCGCGGCCTTCGCTTTTTGGGAGGGAATCGCCATGTGCGTGCGGGTGTGTGCGCTGTTTCTGACGGCCGCGGTTTGCGCGATGGCCGACCCGATTAGCAAGATCACTATCAACGGGAAGTTCGGCGATTGGAAGGATGTTCCCTCCCACTTCGATCCCGAAGGCGATCCGCATGACACCGATCATGATCAGCAGGACGATACTCCGATGCTGGTGGACCATCCGGATGTAGACATTCTCGAATACAAGTTTACCCACGACAAAAAGAACCTCTACGGCTATTGGCGCGCGAAGGGCATTATCGGCCGGACGCAGAACGACAGTCAGGGTACGGCGGGCCGGTATTACGTGATTATCACCATCGACGTGGACAACAAGTTGAAGACCGGCTACTGGCTGCACGAGGGCGGCTATTTCCCGACCTCCAAGGGTTATGACATGAACATGGAGGTCGAGTATTACAACGGCGCGTTTAACACCGGCCACTACCTAAACCACGGCTGCCGGAACCAGGAAGAACTCGACCAGGCGATGCTCGAACAGTCGTTCGGCATCGTGATGCCGCGCAAGGGCAGCTACGACTACTATTCGCAATGGGTCTGGTGGGACGAACCGCAGGGGAACTCGGGCGAAATTGTCCTGCCGGACGGCCATAGCACCATCATCTGGGTCGCGGACAGGGGGCCTGTTTACCAGGGCATCATCGAAATCGCGCTTTCGGAGGACGGACATGAGGCGGAGATGAAGGCCCCGTTTCGCGGGTTTATGGCCAAGGCAAACGGCAGCAAGATCATGAAACTCGGCAAGACGATTCGCGTGTCGTTCTCCCTCGAAGCCAGCGGCGAACTCGCCCCCGGCGGCCAGTGGGCATCGGACACTGCAGAGCCGATCACATATACGCTGGACAGGCCGTCGCGCTAGTCGTTCCAGATCGGTTTCATGTGGCCGAAGGCCGCGTGCGCGATCACACTCTCGCCGAAATCCTCGACGCGCACATCGTAACCTTCAGGCGAAAATTCGATGACCTTCGAGATGTTGAGCGTCCCGCTCATGTTCGCCGCGTCATCGGTATATGTCGAGCACGCCAACTCGAATACGGTTTTGTCGATATAGCATGTTGTCGCAACGCTCTTGGCGTTCGACGGGTCGTTCCATTTCGCTTCGATATCGTCCACCTGTATCCCGTCGTACCGGATTCTGTATTGCACCGGTGCCACGCCCGGCGTGCGGGGCGTCATTGTGACGACAACCGAGCCTCCACTCGGTATGCGAAGGGCCATCACTTGTGTCGACATCGATATCGTCGCGATTTCGGTGACGTGGTCCAATGATTTGCCCATTCGCGGACTGCTGCTATCTTTGATTGCTTCCAACCCTTTGATCGGTTTCTGGCGCAGGTAGCCGTCAGATCCGATTGCCAGTGTGCGCGGCAGCGACATGCAGCCGTTCCAGCCGAGGCCTTCCTTGAAGCCGCGCATCCAACCCACAAGCACCGTGGGGCGGTAGTCCTTCGCGTCGCGCGGGCCGTCCGTCCCGAAGTAGATGTTGGAAGCGTAGAACGAGCCATAATCGAGCGTGGACTCTTTCTCCGGTGTGAACGCGAACTTATCGATATCGAACGAACCGACGATGTACTGCAACGGCTTGTACGGCGAATAAATCAGCACCCATTTGCCGTCGAGCGGGAAGAAGTTCGGGCACTCGAAGAACTGTTGTTCGGATTTGGGTTTGCGGTAGAGGATTCCTTTGTACGACCACTTATCGAGTTGCGGCGTTTCGGCTTCGAAAATCGGGATAATCGCTTCGTCCTTTGTGTCCGCGCCGAGGACCATGAAGGTGCGGTTGTTGGACTTGAAGACGAAGGGATCGCGCCAGTCCGGGCCGATTTCGAAGGGGATCGATTTTACATCCAGAATTGGGTTCTTCGGGTGTTTCTCCCATTTAATAAGGTCTGCGTCACCGACAGCGGCCCACTGCTCGTTGGGGCGCTTGTTCTCGCCGCCTGCGACGCTGGTATAGAAGAGCATCGGCACGCCGTCTCCGTTGATCGCCGCGCACCCGGAGAAGACGTGCGCCTCCCCCTTGTCCTCTGACGGCCATAGTGCGATGGGCAAATGTTCCCAATGGACGAGGTCCTTGCTGCGCGCGTGGCCCCAGTGCATATGCCCCCACGTGTCCGCGAACGGGTTGTGTTGATAGAAGACGTGGTAATAGCCGTTGTGGAATATGGTGCCGTTCGGATCGTTCATCCACTGCGCGGGCGGGCGGAAATGGTAAACGGGCCGCGAGCGGTCCTTGGACGCCTTTTCGGTTGCGGCCTGGACGCTTTCGGTCGCTTTCTTGATTGCGGCGTCGCGATACTCATCGGCGCCAGCCGAGATGGCGCACAGCATACCCAGAAACACGCGTGCAGATTTCATCAAGTCTTCCCCGAGTTCAGCCGCTATTAATCAACGCCTTGATGTCGGTTTCCTCGACCGACCCAAAGGGCGCGCGTTGGAGCGGTCGCGTCCGCGCCGTAGCCCCACATGGGCATGGGTTTCTGCGGAGTAATGTCCGAAGTAACGATACCTGCATTGCGCTCTCGCGCTAGGGCGATCGTGATCCGCGCGATTCGGCAACACTCCTCTGGATAACAGGCACTATACCCGCGCGCAGGCCGGCGTTGCCAGCGGCTGAATCAGAAGACCAAGACTTCGATCATTTCCTTGCGCGAAATGCCGGGATGATGGATGACGATATCTTCGGCGGCGTTATCGTTCAGCTTGTACGCGCGCGCGATGCCGAAGGCGGGAACATCGAGCGTGAGATAGGGCTTCGATGAAATGAACTTCGCGTCGCCGCCCGCGTGCAGCATGAGCTTCTGTTTGCCCGCGCCGAACGCCGCGTCCGTCTTGCCGTCGCCGGTGAAGTCCCCCATGCAATAAGCGGATTGTTCCTTACCGTCGGGCGCTTCGATGGTCACACTGGTGGTGAAGTCCGGTTGTGTTCCGAAGCCGGCGCCGTTGTTCACGTAGATTTGCAGGTCCACGCCCAACTTGCGCCACATGAAGAAATTGACGATCGATCGCACGCCAAGCGGAATGTTCACGAAAATGATGTCGAGCTTCTTGTCGCCGTTCACGTCCTTGACGACGGGCGCGGCGAAGGAACCGTTCGATTCGAACTTGGCAGTCGGTTGGTCACCGTATTTCATCGGCCCCTGCGCGAAATAGACCTGCGTCAGCGCCTTCATGTTGATGGTGCCCTGCGTCTGCGTGACAATGAGGTCAGGCAGGCCGTCGCCGTTGAAATCTTCCATGCTGGAGCTCGTGTCCCACTTGTCGCCCAGTTTCACCGGAATTTTGAATCGCTCCTTCTGCTTCCAGTTCGCACCGTATGCGAAATCCGCGTATTCGTCGCTGAGGAATGCGATCGCCTTCGATTTCTCGCCTTCAATTGTGAACGGGTGATACGCGGGAAACTTGTTGCTTACGTACATTCCGCTGCCGGTGCGAACGCCGCTCGATACGTCGCAGCGAATCTGCGCAAGTTCGCCTTGCGGATTGCGCAACGCGAATCCGGTGGGCATTGGCACAAACCATTCGTCAATGCCGTCGCCGTCGATGTCCTGCGCCGTGTCCTTGATGAAGTTGGGTTCGCGGGCGCCACTGGGAAACAATGACATGAACGCGGCCTCGAACACCGGCGCGAGAGTCCCATCGACGAACCCGAACGCGACAAGGCCTTCCGCGCTTGCGGCCGCGATTTCCTTGGGAGGTTTACCGTCGATCTCGACCGGAAACAACACGCTGAGCGAGGAATCGATCGGGACGATGCTCGACGGTGCGCTCGGATAGGCCCCATTCTCGTCCGCGAAAAAGAGCGCGAGGTATTTATTCAGCGGCTCGGAATTCTCATCGCAGCACACGGCGACGATATCGCCCTTGCCGTCGTTGTTCACATCGAGGGCCACGACGTCCCAGACGCTCGCGCCCGCATCGAGCGCATAAATCTTGGGGGCATCGGCTGCGAACAGTGCCATGCCAAGGACAGCTAGCGGCAGCATGGAGTTACTCCAGGAACTATACGAATTTGACTCTAGGACGTTACAGGCAGTTTCGCCAGTATACACAAGAATCGAAGCGTCAACACGCGCTTGAAGGCTTCTATGTATGGGGATATTATCCGCAGCCGAGGGTCTTCGGCTGCATAATTTCTGACGTGGGGTGACGAAATGCCATTCAATCTCAATCGCAGGCAGTTTCTTGGAGTGGGCGCAGCGGCGGCTATGGAGTCCGCATTTGCCACGATGGCCGGTGCGGAGCCTGTCCCGAAGCAAACAATGGGCGATCTTACGTTTGCCTCGGCGTTGGACGCGGCACGAGCCATTCGTAGGGGAGACGTATCTTCCCTTGAACTTACCGACCATATGCTCGAGCGCATCGAAACGCTGAATGGAACGATCAACGCTGTCGTGACGGTATCGGGGGACATGGCGCGCACAATGGCCAAAGCCGCCGATGAAGCAGTTGCGCGGGGCGAATGGTGGGGCCCGTTTCACGGCGTGCCGTGGTTGGTAAAGGACACATTCGAAGTGAAGGGTCTGAAAACCACGGCGGGCGCGGTCGAACTCGCGAACTACATCTCCGCCATCGACGCGGTCACCGTCACGCGAATGCACCACGCCGGCGCGGTGTGCCTCGGAAAGTCGAATGTGCCGTTGTACGCGGCGGACATGCAAACGTTCAACAAAGTCTTCGGAACGACGAACAATCCTTGGGACACATCGCGCTCACCCGGGGGATCAACGGGCGGTGGCGCCGCGGCGTTAGCCGCGGGTTTGTGTTACGCCGCATTGGGCAGCGACATCGGCGGTTCGATACGCAATCCCGCCAACTTCTGCGGTGTATACGGCCATAAGCCGACGTATGGCGTCGTGCCCACGCGCGGCGAATTGGCGTCGTTACCGGGCGGGCAGCCGTATCCACCGGATCAACTTTCGGTAGCGGGGCCATTGGCGCGAAGTGCGGCAGACCTGATGGCGATGATGCAGGTAATGGGTGGACCGGACGGGCCGGATTCCACGGCCTATTCGTGGAAGTTGGCGGCGCCGCGCGGCGCACGCTTGAAAGACTACCGCGTAGGGTATGTGCTCGACGACCCGCGTTGCCCCGTTTGCCCTGAAGTAGTTGTGAAACTGCAAGAGGCGATTGACGCCCTGCGCGGCGCGGGCGTTCAACTCGAGGAGGGATGGCCGGAGGGCATCGATCCGCAGGCGCAGTATGTCACCTACGCGTATTTGTTGTTGTGCAGCTACGCGGAACGGTTGCCGGAGGAAGATTTTCAAAAGATGCGTCCGTTGGCCAAGAGCAACAACCCCAACCTGCTTGTCATGCGCGCGAAGGCATTCACGGACCCGCACGTTGAATTCGTCAACGCGTGCCGCGACCAGCTCATTCATCGTGCGGCCTGGCACCACTATTTCAAGACGCACGATGCGTTTCTATTGCCGACTGCGTTCACCACTGCATTCGAACACGTCCAGACCGAACCGTTGGAAATGCGCGCGATCGACACCTCGTTGGGCAGGCGCGCATATACGGACCTTCTGTATTACATTTCCTTCGCGACGATGACGGGGTGTCCCGCAACGGTCGCACCGCTGGGCGTGGCAGGAAACAGCCTGCCGGTTGGCATTCAAATTATGGGCCCATACATGGAAGACGCGACCCCGATCGCATTGGCGGGACATTTGGGCGAAGTGTTCGGTGGCTTCACGCCACCCCCGGGCTACGAGTAGATAGGCGTAGGCCTGTCAGGCATGTGCGCCATGCTTTATGGCATCAGCGGGTGTTTCGTCGCGGAAGGTCCAGACGCGTCCGCATAGCGCGTCGTTTACGACGAGTGGTTGCGAAGTCCGGACGAAGATACGGCCGTCGCGAAACCGAAGCGTATCCGTCGATGTCCGGAACGACTTGTACAGTTCACGCACCTTCGCGATGAAGTCGTCGGGCTGCTCCAATTGATCGAGCACAAAACTGAGCAGTTCGTTATCGTCGGCGGCTTCCATCAAATCGGGCGGGATATGCCACATCTTCTCGAATCGGCGGTTGGCGAAGATGACCTGTCCGCACTCGCCGACCGCGAGAATTCCGTCATCGGCGGAATTCAGCGTCGCGTGCAACACCTGCTCCTTGCGTTCGAGCACCTGTATGCGCGCCTCGAGTTCGGCGACTCGTGCGCGCAACTCCGCAACTTCCGAATGTGTCGGAATCGTATTTGGGTTTGGTTCTCCCGGCATGGACCGCTCCGGCTCGTCTTCGCGAGCGTAACGACGCTCCCACCCCCATACCCAGTATGTAAGGCCGATTCAGAGGATTCAACACGGGTTATCGCGTGAAAGCGACGTTTGCGAACGAGACGATACCGCCGGCGGGATCGTGCGCGTAGTCGTAGTGAAGTAGTTTTCCGGTAGACACATCGCCATCCACACACTTCAACGCCGCATAGATGCAATTGAGCCCGCAGACCCTGCGCGCGTTCTCGTCCTTCGTGACCGACGCGTACCAGGATTCCGGATTGGGCGCGACCAGGTGGGCGATGTCCTCATTGTCGCGCTTGCGCACATCGGCGAGCACGGCGTCGTCGATATCGAAGGGATCGCCGAACCTCTTGCCCACGTGCGCAAGGTCCGCGCCTGCGATAATAGTAACGCGCCGCCCCGACCGGCACGCGACCTCACGGCACACGCGAAGGTACTCGTCCACCTCGCGCGCGAGCGTGCCAGTCGCAAGCCCCTCCTCGGACATAAAAGGCCCGCAGAGTACGGGGACAATCTTCACGCCGCTCCCGTAGAGATGCGCAAGCATCACCGCCTGGAACTCGATCGAATGCTCTGTGCGATGCACAATCTCCGCTTCGTAGGGGTCCCAATCGCATTGCGCCGCAATCTGATCGACAAGGTCCAGGTCAGATTCGACCGTTCCGAGCGGCGTTTCGAAATGTTTGCGCGTCATGGCGAACGGCGTCGGCGCGCCCGCGTGCGCCACGCCAAACACGAATACGGTGTCTGGTTTTTCCGACTCGGCCATGCGCAAATAACCGTGTGCATACGAATGCCCGCCGCGCTCGAAATCGATATGCGGGACAATCAGGCACGGCAGGTGATCGCCGGACGCCGGGCCCGAACCGGGCAATATGCCGGGAGCGCCTTCGCGCGAATACATTGCGTCGAGGTACGCGCGCAATTCCGCTCCATCGCCGGGATACGATTTGCCCGCAAGATAGGCCGCCCGCGCGGGCGCGTTTTGAAACGATTCGATGAGGCTGTTTCGAAGCCCAAGATACTTTTCCGTGAGCAGGAACCCGTGCTCGTCCAAGGTCTCGACGACGCGTTCGATGTCTTCGCCCCGAATGATCCGCCCACCGGATGCGTTACTGAATAGGTATTGAATGTCCGAGATTTCGTTCTCCCCATTCAGGTGCGCGGCGATGAAGAACGCAAGCGGGGTTAGTACAAGCGGGTCCTCGACGAAACCCTCGATATCGCGCAAGACGACGGCGGGCGCGCCATCGAGTTCGATGTGAGCGGCGTCGAGGAAGCGCAATGGCGGGAGCGGCATGGTGCGACGACTATACTCGCACTGCTTCGTAATCGCAATGGCCAACCCCGCAATTCGGCGGAGCGCGTTCGCCCTCGGGCTGTACGCAATTGCGGGGTCAATAACATTGAATTGAAATGGAAAGCCGCATATCCTTCATGCGTTTTTTGGCTAGGCTTGGACGCAGGGGCGCGGTGGGGCCGCGTTACTGCTATGGAGCGGGGTCAATCCATGAATCTCGGGGCAAGCGAATCGAAAATTGTGCGCGCTGAAGTCATCGTTGAATTGAAGGAATGCTGTGCACGCCACCTGCCGGCCATCGTGGCGCAACCGGAAACCGAAACTTCCGTGAAGGCCGCGTTCTCGCTGCTTCAGGATAACGCGGTGCGCTTCGAGGTCCGCGGGCAGGCCGGCGCGGTGTTCAAAGACCTGGCGCCCGCGGTCGTGTCGTATCTGCTGGAAGGCACGTTACACGTCTTTGTTGGATCGGTAACGGGATTCGTTCCTTCCACGAGCACGGGCTATCTTACGATGACCCTTCCGCCGTTTGTGATTCAGCCGGACATGCGCCGCTTCTTCCGTGTACCCCTGATTGACCCCGGCAGGGTCCAGGTGCGAATGGAAGACCAGGGGTACGCCGTCTACGAGCCGCAACTGGTCGACATCAGCGTCGGCGGCATGTTGATCGAGTTTCCGGTGAAAGCCGATCCGCGACTCGACGTCAAGTCGGCGCTAAAGGTCCAGTTGCAGCTCGACGAACAAATCGCGAACTATCTCGCGGAAGTGCGGCACACACGCCCCGGAAAATACGGATTGATGTTCGTCGAAGCGCCCAACGCTCTCGATTCCGTCAAGGAAGAATCCGCGCTGAAAGAAATACTCGCCGCTGTTGAACGGGCCTGGTTAACGCAGGGCCGCTAAAAGCGCCGCTCCGGACTAGCGATCCGTCTGACGGCGGTCGACGAAGACGGAACTTTTGCCCTTGGGCTGGGCCATCTGCCGCGTCTGGGCCAGTACCTCGAACAGCTTCTTTGCGCTTTTGTAGTGTCGGTATTGCGTATGGGCCACGCCGATCGACAAGGCCATAAGCGGATACTTCACTTCACGGTTGTGCTTGTCGGTCGCGACGATGTAGCCGCGCTGGACTTCCTGGGGCGAATAAATCTGGGTGATGCTCTGGTCAAACATCTGCATCAACGAACTGCAGAACCGTTCGTAATCCTCCAAATTCACCAACACCACAAAATGTTCGCCCCCCAAGTGCGCGATGAAGCTTTCGTATAACCCAATGTTATGCGAGAGTTTGGTCAGCAGTTGGGACGTGAATTCGAGGGCGCGCTTCTGGCCCTGCTGCCCGTAAGCCGCGCAGTACGCCTTGAACCCGACGATGTCGATATAGCAACAGGCGATCGCCATTCCGCGCGCGAGCCGGTGGTTGATCTCGCGTTTGATGGCCTCAGTACCCGGAAGGTTGGTCAGCGGATTGTGTTTGGATATGGATTCCTGCAGCGTCGTGAGCGCGCCGAGCTTCTCGGTTAAATGGTCCAGCTTGAACGGCTTGGCCAGAAAATCGTCCGCACCCTGCTCGAGGCCGTGCATGACCTCGGGTTCCTCGCCGAGCGCGGTGAGGATGAGGATACCAATTCGATACAGTTCGGGGTCCTTGCGGAGCCTTCGGCAAATTTGGTACCCCGTGACACCCGGCAGCATGATATCGAGAATCGCCAAGTCCGGGCGCACGTCTTTGGCCTTCTCGAAGGCCCCGTCCCCGGTGTGAATGGTATGGACTTCGTGGCCCTCGGCGCTGAGTTTGGTCTTTATCAGCTCCGCCAGATCAGCATCGTCGTCCACAAGGAGAATTTTGCTCATCAAACCCCCAAACGATATTGGTGTCGGGTCCGCCACCGGCCCAACCCGCGGCCGCATTGCGCGCCCACACCTATATCATAGTCGGAAGTTCGCCGGATCGGCAAGTTGTCAACAAAACAGTTGTGTGTGATAGCGTGTGCTGCGTATACTTTGATTGTCGCTAGACAGGCCCGGCGCGGAACATGCGCCGGGGGGTGCCGAATCCCATAAGGACTTCATCGATGAAACGCGCGTTGCTTGCATTGTGCTGGATCGGGTTGGTCTTTCTTTCTTCGTGTGAGAGGGAGCCTCCTCCCCCACCTACGCCGCCGCCTCCGCCTCCCAAGACGGCGCAGCAACTGCACGGCCAGGTCATGAGCGCCGTGCGCCCGCTCATTAACGGCGCACCCGAAAGCGGAGCGCTGCTAAAGTCGTCGTTGACATCGGAGTTGGGAAAGCTCCGGACGGAAGTCAATGGCGAAGCGGCGCGCTCGCTCGTGGAAACCGAGGTGAAAGACGCGTTGAAAGCGGCGTATGACGGCGAGCGCTGGCAGGAAGTGTTGAACGTGTGTGAAGGGGTCGATGCGATGGACCCCGGCAACGTTCGTGTTGTCCGTTACCGTGAGCGCGCGATCGCCGAAAAGAATAAGCCCCAGGTGACGATGAAAGGTATCTTCCAAATCGAAGGCACGCCGACCGTGTTCTTCGATGTGTATCTACCCGAAACCGGCGTCACGACCGACGCGAAGGTCCGCGAAGGCGAGGAATTTCACGGGTTGATTCTCGAGAAGATTCTCGGCGACAAGGAAGGCGCGCAGCTCAAATATCTGAAAACCGAACAGAGCTTTACCGTGAAAGGTGTGGCGCAGCAATAGCGGCGCCGGATCGCCGGGTCCCGGGATGCCGATAACAGGTATACGGAAGTGATGCGCATGCATTGGACAAGGTGCGCGCTGGTGCCGTGTGTCGTTGCGGCGCTCCTTCTCGGATGCGAATCCGAGCCGCCCCCCAAACCAACGCCTCCCGGCGAACGCCCGCCTTCGGCCGCGGACATCCGCCGGCAGTTCGAGAGCGTGCTTCAGCCAATATTCGATATCGTCGACGATTCCACCGCGGACACGCGCGTGCCGGAAGAGCTTGCCGCGCAGGTACAGACACAATTGGCCGAGCGCAAAAGTAAATACGCAGCGGAGCCTGCCTACAAAGAGGCGATCGGCGGCGTGATCGATACGCTCGAAAACAAGTTGCGTGTCGTTCGCGACAAACAGAACGGCGTCCTGGCGCTCTATCTGTGCACGCTGATTCGGTTCTTCGATCCTGAAAACTCGCGCGTCGTCCGTTACGAAAAGTGGGGGGAGACCGTCAAGAACCGGCCTGTCGCAACGATAAATGGATGGTACGAGCCGCGGGACGCCCCCGTACGCACCATCTACGCGTTTATTGAAGTGTATACCCCCGAGGACGGTCAGACGCACCACCTGCAGGTCCGCGAGGGCGAGGAGTTTTTCGGTTTGCGGTTCGTCGAGATGATCGGAAACAAGAGCGGCATTTTGTTCGAGTACTTAAAGACACGGGACCGGTTCAAAGTGTTCAGCAAATCCTGGCTGCAAAAACAATGACCGAAAAGCAGTTCCGCATTCTGGCCGCCGCCTTCATCGTCTTCGTCACGCTGCTCGCCTACGCCAACACGTACCCGAACGAGTTCGTGTGGGACGATGCCTCATCGATCTTGCTTCACGAGGACGTCCAGCAGCCGTCACATGTGCTGCAACTCTTCACGAAGGATCAGCACGCGTATGGTCGTGGCCAGGGCAACTTCTATCGCCCCTTCGTATCGCTGTCGTTCATGGCGGAATCGATTCTCGCTCGAGCCGCCGCCCCGGCTCCGGCCGCCGGGCAAACCCAGCAAGTCTTGAGTCCGTTCGTGTTCCATATTGGCAATGCCCTGTGGCACGCGCTTGCGGGCATCGGCGTCTTCGCGCTGATGACGGCTTTGGGTACGCCACGGCCCGTTCGCCTGCTTGCCTCCCTGCTCTATGTTGTACACCCGCTGCACACCGAAGCGGTCACTTACATCAGCGGACGCGCCGATCCGATGGCGGGCGCGTTTGTCGCCCTCGCGCTGGCGTGTGCCCTTTCGCTCCCAAAGGGCAAGAACGCCATATGGTCCGGACTACTCTTTGCGGCGGCCTTGCTGTGCAAGGAGTCCGCGACAATATTTCCGTTCCTCCTCCTGCTCGCGGCGCTTGTAGTAGGGCGAGTCCCGAAGCCGAAAGACGATGCCGCCCCGGAGAGGAGGCCGTTGCTCGCCCCACTCGCGGTCGCCGGTGTGGTGCTGGGCGTGTATGCGGCGCTCCGGTTTACGGTGCTCAAGTTCGCCGATGCGCAGGAGAGCGTCAGTCCCCCGCTCACCCAACGGATCGCGGAAGCGGGCCAGGCCTTTGCCATGTATGTGAAATTGATATTTGCGCCGGCCGGCCTGCACATGGAACGGACGCTCGAGGGCGTTCCCGGTTGGACGGCGGTTGCGGGCTGGCTGCTTATACCCGTTTTTGTCTTGGCCACGGTTTGGGCCCACGCCGGCAAGCGCCATCGGCTCGCGTTTGCGCTCGGCTTTTTTCTGATCGCCTGGCTCCCCATTTCAGGGATATTTCCGCTCAATGCGCCGATGGCGGAACACTGGATGTACCTCCCGCTTATGGGCTTCGCATGGGCGCTGGTGGAAGTAGCGTGGATGTTCTGCGGCGCAACTCCCCTTCGCTATCCCGTGTACGCCGCGGCCTACATCGCCGTTATCGCGCTGATTACCGCCACCGCGCAACGGAACTACGACTGGCGAAGCAACGAGTCGCTTTACGTTGCGACCTTGAAGGAAAACCCGAATTCGATTCGCGTCAACTACAACCTCGGCGTCACGTACGAAGATTTGATCGAAAACTCGAGCGGCGCGCGGCGGCATTTCGAGCGCGTCCTGGAACTGTATCAAGCGCGCAAAGAAGCAACCGGCGAAGTTGGCGACAAGGCGCGCTATTACGACGACGAATTGGAAGCCCACCTGTCGCTCGGGCGAATCTTCGCTGCAAAGGAACTTCCGGCGCAGGCCGCGTCGCACTTTGAAACGTTGCGTCGTGTCGCCGTGAACGACTCCAATTCGATGATCATTGCGAGTGCGTACATCGAATACGTGAAGTTGCTGGCAGCAGTCGGCCAGCTCACGGAAGCCCAACAACTGTTCGAGGAAGGCGCCGGCCGCATTCCCGCGCTGAAGCAACAACAGGAACAACTGGAACGCGCGCGCCAGGCAGCCACGCAGACCGGACCCGCGCCGGCGGGGCCCCCGTCGTAGCGTGAAGTACTCACAGGAGAATTTGCGCACCCCATGCTGATGCAACGTTTACTGCACCCGGACATTGTCGAGGCGCTGGCCGCCGCAGGCCACGGCGCGCGCGTACTTATCACGGACGGCAACTACCCCGCGAGCACCCGCCTGGGCGAGAATGCCTCGCTGGTCTATTTGAACCTCGCGCCGGGGATATTGCGCGTGACCGATGTGTTGTCGGTGCTCGTTTCCTCGATTCCAATCGAGGACGCGGCCGTTATGGAACCGGAAGACGGACCGGAGCCCCCTATTTTTCGGGAGTTCGCCCACATGCTCCCCGGCTTGGAACTGACCCGATTCGGGCGTTTTGAATTCTACGAGGAGGCCTCGGGCCCTGATACGTGCCTGCAAATTGTGACTGGAGACCAGCGCCTCTACGCGAACCTTCTCCTGACTATCGGAGTCGTCGCGGGATAAATCGCTTTTCGGTTGGTTTTCCTTTCGCAGAATTCGCATGATGATCAGTCGGGCCCGGCCCAAGGTAACGGTTCACGATGGCCATTTTAAGTGTTGACGTAAGGCGCATTGTGGCGTAGTCTTACGCGCGGGGAATTTGTGGGGTATTGTTGACACCCTGTAGGGGCCGTGCTAGAATCGAAATGTAAGCAGCGGTGATCGATCTTCCCATTAACGGAGGTGGGTTCCATGGCGAATGAAAACAAGGGGTCGGGCGCGAGCGATGGGTTCGGAACACGCGGTTCCGAAGACAGCGATTTCGGCGCGCTGACCGGTGGTGATAGCGGACTAGGTAACCTGCCGCCGTTAAGCGACTTCGAGTCTTCTGCCGGTGGCGGCGGATTCGATAGCGGGCTCCCGCCGCTTAGCGCAATCGATCCATCGAGTGACAAGGATCGCATTTCGATAGGCGGACTCCCCCCTATCAGCGACATCCCGGTCGAGACGCCGATTCCCACGGGTGGCGCGGTAAAGCCTGCACCCGCAGGCTACGGCAGCACACCGGTTTTCGGTACCCCGTCATCCGACAGTGGGCTGGATACGCCGTCCGGTTCCGGGTTCCAGGATTTGTCCGCGGACAGCGACTTCACGCCGGAGACGCCGGAAGTGGCGCCGCCCGGACCGGAGTCGGATATCGATACGCCGCTCTTCGACAGCGCCTTCGGCGGCGGTTCCGCGGCGTTCAGCGCGGCCGATACGTCCGCTCCCACACAGGCGATGCAGACGCCGATGTTCACTGCGGACGCAGGCGGCTTCGACGCCGACGCGTTCGCGCCGAGTTCGCGGCCTTCCGCGCAGAGCCGCGGCGGGTTCGAGGGTACTCCCGTTCCCGATTTTGGTCCGGATACAACAGCACCCACTGCGATGACTCCGCCGCCGTCCATGGCCGGTGTCGCCATGGGTGGCGCAGCGCCGGCGAAGAAAGGAATCGGCGGAATGATCGGTTGGATTGCGGCTGCTGTGTTGTTCGTAGTCGGGCTGCTCGCGAATCCGTACATCCCTGGAGTACCGAATCCGCTGAAATCTCAAGTCGCATCGCTTGAGCAGGAAAAGACACAACTGAACAAGGTAATTAGCGACCTTAAGGCGGCAGGCGGACCAACCGGCACACCGGTATCTACGGAGGAGATTGCGAGGCTTGCCGAGCAACAGAAAGTCCTGCAGACTTCGGTCCAGGAGCTGACGACGCAGAAGACCACGCTTGATACCGAAATCCAGACGGCGAGCGCGCAGCGCGATACAGTGTCGGCGGAACTTGAGCAAAAGAACGCCGAGTTCGTGAAGGCGCAGGCGGATTTCGATTCGCTGCAAAACCAGACAGCAGTGATGCAGGCGCGGCGCGACGGTCTGGCTGCTGAAACGGAGCGCCTCGAGGGCATGGTCGGCAAGCTTGAGGATGCCGATACGCGGCGGATGATGACGAAAGAGACCTTGGAGAGCAACATCAGCCGCTTAATGATTACGGTCCAGGAGGGTTCGCCGCTTACTCCGGACAAGTATTCACGGTCGGAGCGCATCGCGCGCGTCCAGGCGCTCAAGGAAAAGGCAAGCGCGGCGAATTGGGTTGACCCGGCCCTGCTCGACGAGTACACATCGTTGTACCTCGCTGAACTCGAAATCTCGCAGTCGCGCGAGTATTTCTTCGCGAAACTGCCGGTGGTCGACCGATTCGGTACGAGGTCCAATAGCTGGGCGGAATGCGTGATGAACGGCAACCACGGCGTCTATTACCGTACGCTGGACGGCCAGCACATCGGCGTATATCACAACACGGCGTCCGAAGGACCCGCAAAATACGAGTTCTCCGACATGAAGGGGGAGTCGGCGTCCGCTCAGCAGCTCGAGGCCGAAATCTTTGCGGCGCGCACCCCGGGCTATGAAGAGAAGCTCGAACTGCTTGCGAAGCAGCAGTTGGTCGTTGACGACAAGACGGACCTTCAGAAGAAGTTCGACTCGCTATAGATTCTGCCTGGAATTCTATCGGCCCGCTCATGTGAATGAATGAGCGGGCCGAATTGTTTCGAAACGCCGGCGGCCGGACCCTCAGATCATATTCGAGACCACATGGAGGGCGTGACGCGGATTCTTGATCGCGCGTTTCGCCATCTCCGACCAACTGTAATTGCGGAACGCCTGGCGCGCGCTGAGTTGCAAGAACAATCGCTTTTGAAGCGCGGGCGGCATGTTTTCGTTGCAGTTGAACGTATCGGGATCGCCGGCCGTAAACTTGTCCCACGTTACGCCAGAGCCCATGATCCGGTCCTTGAACTCGTCGAATAGGGCGGTCCCCGGGTACGGCGTCAGGTAGTGAATCGATGCAAAATCGATTTCGGCCTGCTTGATGAACTGGCGCGTCAGTTCGACGTCTTCCTCCGTTTCGCCCGGTGTGCCGATGATGAAGCACCCGCGCACGCGCAATCCCGCCTCGTGAATATATCGGGCCGCCTGCAGGTTTTGTTCGACGGTCGCGTGCTTCACCATCCGGTCGAGCATGCGCTGGCTGCCGCTCTCGAAGCCGATCGTGATTTGAATGCACCCCGCGCGCTTCATCAGGCGAAGTACGTCCGGGCGAATGCGCCGGGCGTGGATTTGGCACTCCCATTTGAGGTTGTGCAGATTGTGAGCGATCATCGCCTCGCAAATGTCGCGGAAGCGGTCGATGTCGGTGGCCATTAACTCATCGTAGAACGCGATGCTCTCAATGTGGTGACGATCGACGAGGTATTTGATTTCTTCCACCACGCGGTCCGCGCTGTGAAAGCGCAATTGCGTTTCGCGCTTCGAGTTGATGCAGTAATTGCAGACGAACGGACACCCGCGGCTCGTGATAATGCCCAGCGTACGATAGGAAAATCCCGCTATCTCCTCCCCCGCTGCCGCGTACAAATCGAGGTTGAGTTGATCGCGGCGCGGTTCGGGTAGCGTGTCGAGTTCCGCCGGCACCTCAGGCTCGATGATTCCCTCGAGCTTGCCGCTGGTGATCGCCCGTGGAAATGTCCATTCCGCCTCGCCGCGGATCACACAGTCGCCGTGCTGAATCGCCTCCTCGGGCATCGCCGTCGGGTGCGCGCCGCCCATGACGACCGTCAGCCCGCGTTCCTTTTTGATGCGATCAGCGATCTCATACGCGCGCAGCGCATACATGGTCATGAACGATATGCCGGCAATGTCAGGCCGAAATTCGTCGAGACCCTGCCACACGTCGTCGCCCGCGATTTCGTCTATGATGCGTGTCTGATGTCCGTCGGCCTGGAGCGTTGCGGAAAGGTAGGCGAGGCCCAAGTTCTCCTTCTTGAGCGATTTCGGCACACTTGGGTTGATGAGCGCGATCTTCATCAGTGCGAACCTACCACTTTGAGAAACCGCTCCGCGCTGTAGCGGCCCAGCCGCAACATGCCTCCCAAACCCTCGCGGCGGAACGCATTGCCAAAATGGTGCAGCAAGGTGCGCGGGCGCCGCGTCATCATGTGCCACTGCCACCGCCGCCACGCGAAGTCGTACATCGCGGCGATGTCGTCGGCCGAGTATCCGGGATACGACACCACGGCTTCGCCGGAGGGGTCGAACTGCATCCAGCTATCTTTGGTCAACCATCCATTGCGCTTGGCATTATCGTAGAACGCCGTGCCGGGATACGGAGTGGCGATGGCGAATTGCAGTGTGTGCGTGTTGAGGCGCAGCGCAAATTCGATGCTTCGCACGGCGCTTTCACGCGTTTCCCCGGGTAGACCTACCAAGAAATTGGCGTGTGTCTGTATACCGAATGTCCGGCAGTCGCGCACAGTGCGCGCAACGTCTTCCGGTTTCTGGTCCTTGGGGATTTGACGAAGTACCTCCGGGTCGCCGCTTTCCACGCCGAACTTGATTGCGCGGCATCCGGCGCGCGCCATCGCTTCGATTACGTCGCGCTCGATGACCGCATTCCCCATGCAACTAAAGGGAATGCCAAACTTGCGGGATGCATACTCCTCGCACAAAGCCAGGATATGCCTGCGATTTATCGTAATTGTATCGTCGTCAAAGTAGACTTCGTCCGGCCGGTAGCGCTCGATCAGCAGTTGAATCTCGTCGCACACGCGTTTCGGGTCGCGGCGGCGGTAATTGCGCTTGCCTTCGAAGGGTGCGATGGTGCAGAACCCGCACTCGAGTGGGCAGCCGCGCGACGTAAGCACCGTCACCGAGCGGCCCATGCAAAATGGGTCGTTGTATTTTTCCATTGCCATCGATTCCCACGGCGGAAGCGGGATGTCGTCGAGATCGCGGATCAACGGCGCGTATTCGGCGTTGGGCTGAGTCACGGTCGCCAACCAGGGGCGCGGTTCGATCAACAGCGCATCCGAGACTACCTGGTCGTATTCTCCGCGAATAACTGCCGCGAAGCCTGCATCGAGGTGATCCGATGGCGTCGCTGTTGCATGTGCGCCGCCCGCGATTGTCGGCCGGCCTATACGCCGCATTGTTTCAAGGTCGAATTGCCAGCTCGGCGCACTCGTCTCCATGAATACAATGTCCGGCTGGAAGGAATGCGCCTCGGCGGACAACTCATCGAGCGACATGCCGAGCGCGATGCAGTCGATCAGGCGCGCTTCGTGGCCGTCCGCGGTCAAGTGCGACGTTGCGTATGCAAGCTGGAACGGAAACGGGTGATAATCAATCCCCGTCTTCTTCGGCTTGCGCCCATGCGGCCAGCGTGAACCAGCGCGGCAGAATGGCCCGGGCGGATTTAGCAGTAGTACGCGCACGCGCCAATCCTCAAATGAATTCGTACTGCATGTCGTTGTGCAGCATTGCCTCGTCCAGGATTTGATTGTATTTCACAAATCGGCAATCGAGATTGTTGCACTCGTGCGGCTCGATTCCGTCAATCGCATCCCAATGATCCTGGCTGTACCAAAGCTCGTCCAGCGGCGTCGTGAAACAATTGCCGATCGAGTGCTTCTCCTTACGGTGCCGGTAGTAGCAGCACAGGTATACCTCGCCCATGGGATCGACGGTAAGCTGCAAGGGCGTTAGCCAGCACTTGGTCGTCATGTTGATCTTATCGGTTCCACCGACGATGGGCATCTGAGGGTATTTCCGGCGCAATTCGGCCATTTGACTGTTCACCGATTCGCTTTGTTCTTGATTCAATTCGGACGCGACCAGACGCGCGGCCTTGAACTGAACCGAATCGACACCGAGTCGAATCGCCAGCCGCACGCACTCCTCGACTTCGTGATAGTTATTGGAGTCGAGCACAACCTTGACGCTGATGCGTACTCCCGTGCTGCGTTCGCGCCGCAGCGCCAGCATGCCGACGATATTTTCGCAGACCGCCTCGAAACGGGCCTCCGGCGTTTTCGGGCGCTTCACACGGTTCGCTGTTTCCGGGGTCGCGCCGTCAAACCCCACGCGCACGTAACTCGCGCAATCCACGAGCGCGGACGCCAACTCGCCCTTCAGCTTGGTGCCGTTCGTAAGCAGCCCAATGCTGGTGCCTTCTGATTTCATCTTGCGCACGAGTTCCGCGAGGTGCGGGTGCAGTGTCGGCTCGCCTCCGCCGCAGAATTCGACGCCGCGCACGCCCAGAGCGCGCAGGTCGTCACACAGCGTGAATAACTGGTCCTTCGACATCACGCGCGTCAGGTCTTTGTTCGTGTTTTCGGCGTTGTACTCGCACCACAGACAATCTTGGTTGCACACGTAGGTCGGGTAGACAATAGCAGTGCGAGGCGCGGGCATTTTGCGCTCGAGAATCATGCGCGCCTCCGTCCAGTGCGTCATAATGCGCGTCTGGAGCGTATCGAAAATGCCGGCCTCCTGGGCCGGACTCGTCCCGAAGCGCGGTTGCACAATCGGCGCGCCGCCCTTGTCGTGCACGGGCAGCGGAGGCGCTGCTTCGTCCTGGGGAGCGAGACCTGCGCGTGGCGTCATGGTTTGCCCTTCTGTCTGGTTGTGCCGGGTTCGACGCCGAGCTTTTCGGCGGCTTTGGCCTTGAAATCGTTCTTTACGTACTCTCGCGTCGACGGCGATGGCTGCGGCGCGGGGATGATCATCCACAATGCCGGGTTCGAATTGACGCCGGCCGCCGCGCGTGTGCGCTTGATGACGAGCCGCGCCAGGCTTCGGCGCGACCCGTGCGTCAGTCCGAACTTCCGGTCTTCGGTGACGTAGATTTGGAGGAACGCTTCGTCCTTCAAATTGATTGCGCGGCTCGTAAACGCCTTGCCCTCCGCCGTCGCGGCTTCAATCACGTGCTTACCTTGCGGCAAGCGAATCTGATACTGGCCGTCATAACTTTTCTCGTCCATGGAAAAGTTCCGATCCAGTACCTTCTGGCCGTCAACCGTAACGGCGACCTGCGTTGGGCCGGTTGCGCCCGGGTCTTCGTTGAACACTTTCATGAAAAGCGTCCCACTCTCCGGCAGGCGAATCTTCGCGCCGCCGCGCGAATCGCCGTTGGACTGACAACCAATCGCGAGTGCTGCAAAAGCCAGCAAGGTTGTGCGCAGTAAGCAGCGCACACTACACGCCTCCCTGTCCCGGCGCAACGTATATCGGCTCGTTCGACACGCGGAAACTGAACTCCGGCGGCAAGCCCTTCTGTTTCGGGGAGAAGTAGAGCGCTCCGAACAAGGTGCCGCTGATCTCGAATGTGCGCGCAATCTCGCTGTTCGCCTTGACCGACTTTGCCCGGATTTCGTGCGTGCCCTGCGGCAGATTAAAACGGAAACGGTCGTCGTAGTTTCCACGCTGGCTACTGAACGTCTTGTTTACCGCGAGGTCCCCGTCAATCCAGACTTTAATATCCAACGGCACGCCATCGAACCCCATCTGGTCCGCGTAGATTCGCAAATGGAAATTTCCGTTCGGGTCCTCGAACGGCGCCGGATCGGTGATGGGCATGTTCGCGCATCCGGCCAAACCAAGGACACTCATAATTACGATTGTTGCAGCTAGTTTCTTCATCAGTTGTTCCCCACAAACCCCACGTAGGCTTTTTCCTTGTTCCCAAAATAGTCCACAAAACTCCTCACACCGTGCAGTTTCGCACGGAGATCGGCCATGTTCTGAATGTTGCGCAGCATTCGCCACATTTGCCCGGGCCGTAAATAGAAGCTGCGCAATCCCTCGTCAATGAACGCATTGATTTGTTCGGCGGTCAGTCCCGGCAGTTCCTGCGTCGAGCGCTGCTCGAAGTTGTCGTCCACCCAGTCGCGCCAGCGCGTCTGCTTGAGGTATCCGTTTTCCTGCGCCCATCTGTAATACGTGGTCCCGGGATACGCGACGACCGCGGTGAATTGCGCCGTATCGATCGGCAACTGCCGCGACAAATCGAGCGTCTTGCGCGCGGTCTCGATGGTCTCGCCCGGCCCGCCGAACATGAAGCAGCCGTGCACGCGAATGCCCGCCTTGTGCGCGTTGTGCGCGAACCGGTGCATCTGCGCGATGGTCGCGCCTTTCTTCACGTTGTTCAGGACCTGCTGATCGCCGAACTCGAAACCGACGCACAGCCAGCGGCAACCGGATCGTTTCATCAACTTCAAGACTTCAAGGTCGTTTACGTCCACGCGCGCGTTCGCGCTCCACGAGATGCCGAGATTGCGCCGAATCATCGCCTCGCACAACTCCACCAGACGGTCCTGCGAACTGCGCATCGTCAACGTATCGTCCTCGAACATGATCTCCTTCAGGTTCGGGAACAGTTTCATGTCGTACTCGATCTCGTCGCACACATTGTCAACGCTTCGCGTACGATAGCTGTGCCCGTTCATTACCTGCGGCAATTGGCAGAATGTGCACTTCGCGCGGCACCCGCGCCCGCTGATAAGCGTCAGAAACGGGAAGAGCTTGCCGAAGTCGCGGTAGTCATGGATGTCGATGTGCTTCCACGCCGGAAACGCGAGTTCATCCAAGTTCTCGATATACGGCCGGCTTGGGTTACAGATGTACTGCGAGCCGTCCATCCACGCGAGGCCCGCGCAGTCCCTTATCGCGGCCCCGTCGGCCAGATCGCGAATCGTATAGTCATACTCGGCGATGGCCACCGCGTCCAACGCCCCGTTCGCGAGCCGCAACGTGTCTTCCGGTTCGGCGGTTACGTGCGGGCCGATCATCACGTGCAGTCCGCCCAGCGCTTCCTTGCACGCCCGTGCGGACTCGATGTCTGCGTCGATCGAAGGCGTCGTCGCCTGGTACACAACCATGTCCGGGGCGAACGATTTCAACCTCTGGATTGCGGTGTCCGTCGGCATGTTCTTAGCCTGCGCATCGAGAAAATGGATGTCGTGTCCCGCTGCTTCGACGACGCCCGCGGCCGTACAGAAATAGTCAGGATGGCGCTGCACGCGCCCGCGCGACCGCGCGAACCACCGCGCGGACTTCGTGAAGTCCTTGCCGAACATCGGATTCAGGAATGCGACCCGCATTGTGTGTCTCTTCCTCAGTCCTTCCAGAAATTGCCCAGGTACATCGCCTTGCGCGGAAATCCCGCGCGAATCGCGGGAATGAGTTCGGCGCGAATGTCGGGATAGAACGTCAGCGACGACAGTTCATCGACCGGCACGTAGCGCACTTCCACGACGCGCGGATCGACCCCGCACGCTATTTCCCCGCGCGTCACGTGCGCCGTAAAACAAAGATTTATCGTGTGACGCGAACGATCCGGCGGAATTGTATCGTTCACTATCACCAGGTCCCCCACTGCAATCTCAATCGTCGCCTCTTCCCGCAATTCGCGTTTGAGCGCTTCCGCCAGCGGTTCGCCAAATTCGATGCCGCCGCCCGGCAGCAGCCAGTAGGACCTGCCACCCTTCACGTGGCGCACGAGCAACAGTTCGTCACCGCGCAGGATAATCGCCGCAACGCGGATGCGCGGCTTCGGACTCGCCTGCGCGGGCTGCGCGTTCTCCATTAATGCCACCTTCCGCGCCAGCATGCGCTCAATTCCCGCGTTCCGGGTCGTCATCGACCACGTAGGCCTTCAACGCGCCCAACTGCGGCGCTCCAAGCTCGGCATCGATCAAGATGAAGTTTTCCTCGTACGAGCGCTCGAATACCCGTCCCCATTCGTACACCCGCGCGGCCACGTTAGCCTCGTTCTGTGGGATGCGCAAAGTAACTCGCGTCCGCGCGGTGGCAAAGTAGCGCTCGATCCGATTGAGCAGGTCGCCCAGCCCCTCGCGCGTCAACGCAGAAACTGCGCACGATTCGCCCGGCAGGTTCAGCTTCTCGCGAACAGTGTCTTCGCCCGCCGCGTCAACCTTGTTGTAGACCCGAATCATGGGCTTGCCGTGCGCATCGATTTCTTCCAGCACACTCCTCACCGCGCTGACCTGATCGTCAACACCTTCGTGGGATACGTCCGCGACCAGCAGAATCAGATCGGCTTCGTTCACTTCTTCCAATGTCGCGCGAAACGCTGCTACGAGTCCGTGCGGCAGTTTTCGAATAAACCCGACAGTATCGGTAATGACTATCTGCCCGCCGCCAGGCAACGAACAGCGCCTGCTCGTCGGGTCGAGCGTAGCGAACAACTTGTCTTCGACGAATACGCCCGCCTGCGTCAGCGCGTTGAGGAGCGACGACTTTCCGGCATTCGTGTAACCAACCAACGCGACCGTGCCGATGGCCCCCTCGGTTCGACGTTTGCGCTGCACCTGCCGGTGCTTGCGGATCTCGCCCAGTTCGGCACGAAGCCGATCTATCCGCTTGCGAATGACGCGGCGATCCACTTCCAACTTCTGTTCACCGGGACCCCGCGTTCCAATACCGCCGCCGAGCCGTGCCATTTCGACGCCGCGCCCGGTCAGCCGCGGCAGGATGTATTGAAGCTGCGCAAGTTCGACTTGGTGCTTGCCTTCGTTCGTACGCGCGCGCTGCGCGAAGATGTCGAGGATGAGTTGAGTGCGGTCCACCACCTTCACGCCCAAGGACTTCTGTAGCTTTGAACCCTGCGTTGGCGACAGCTCCGAATCGAATATCACCAAGTCCGCTTCCAGCTCGCCCACGGCCGCGCGAATCTGCTCTACTTTTCCCGCGCCAATCAGCGTGGCCGGACAGGGAACCGCCCGCCGCTGTACGATGGTGCATGCGACTTCCGCGCCGGCCGTCCACGCCAACCGGCGCATCTCCTCCAGCGATTCGTCCACCTCCGCGGGGTCATCACCCGGCAGCACAAGGCGCACCAAAACCGCCGCCTCGGAGACAGGCGGTCGTTGGATGTCAATCAGTTTGCTATCTTCGGCCACTAGCATTCGTTAGGACAGGCTCGTACCCCTTGCAGGACTACCCTATATACGGGAGCCTCTCGCGCGAATTATACTGCATCTTGTGTCCATCGTCCACAAGAATCACCCGAGAACTCGTTCGACTTAATTGTTTCGTCAACCCGAATACTCCGCAAGGAATTCTACCACCCATCCTTCCCTTCCGCTACTCGATTCTCCATGCCCAGTTGCGTTTTTCGAGTTTTATGCGCTATCATTCCCCTTGTCTCGCGGGGTCTGGGAGGCAACAGTGTCCGGGTCTTACCTCCGGCTTCTCGCCGTCTTTTCTGTGACTGTTCTCGCGGCGTCAGCCCAGCAGTCGTCCACATCTCCCAAACCTGTTGGCAGATCCAAGGGCCGCCCGACGGTAGTCGTCGCACCGGTTCAGAAACAGGCCGAATCAGCGGGGAAAGAGGACGCCAAGTCGCGGGAAACCGACGTTAAACCGGCCAAACCGGAGAATATCCCCACCCGCCGGGCGGACCGTTCACCCGGGGAGTTTCTACGCACGGTAGAGGCCGCCGGCGGACGTGTGGACTTCGTCTTTGCCGATGAACGCCCGTTCAAGGAATGTCATGCGTCGACCTTGGTGGAAGCGGGCGACGGCGCGTTGCTTTGCGCGTGGTTCGGTGGGGACAAGGAAAAAGCCGACAACGTGGCAATCTGGATGTCGCGCTTCAAGAACAAGACGTGGGCTATGCCGGTCAAGGTTGCCAAGGTGAACGAAACCGCCCATTGGAACCCGGTCCTTTTTCGCGACCCGGCGAACGGCACGTACCTGTTCTTCAAGGTTGGCCGTGAGATTCCGTTCTGGGAAACCAACTGGATGCAAACGAAAGACGACGGCCACACGTGGAGCGAGGCCCGGGAACTCGTCGCGCATGACCAAGGCGGGCGCGGGCCGGTACGCAGCAAGCCGATCATTCTGCACGATAAGAGTTGGCTTGCCGGCGCCTCGACCGAGTACAAGGGTTGGAACGCGTTCGCCGACCGGTCGCAGGACGGCGGGCGCACGTGGGTGCGCAGCGCCGATTGGCAGATAGACAAAACCGTTATCGCCGGCGACGGCGCGATACAGCCGACGCTGTGGGAATCTTCGCCGGGCCACGTGCATGCATTCGTGCGCACAGCGGCAGGGTTTATCGGGCGAGTCGATTCGGCGGATGGCGGCCGCACATGGTCGCCGGTTCACAAGACCGATCTTCCGAACAATAATAGCGGAATCGACGTCCTGAAGCTGGACGACGGGAAACTGGTGCTCATCTACAATCCCGTCGGTAAGAGCTGGGGTAGCCGCTCGCCACTGAACCTCGCACTGTCGTCGGACAATGGCGCGACTTGGACCGACCTCGCCGCCCTCGAGGACGAGCCGGAAATGGAGTTTTCGTACCCCGCCGTTGTCCGCACCAAGAATGGTATCGCGGTCTCGTACACCTGGAAGCGCGAACGCGTCCGCGTTTGGCAAATCCCCCTCACCGCGCTTGCGCGATAACAATCTTCTCCGCGCCAGCCACAGGCCCCTCCGCCATCAGCTCGGCAAAGGCCTCTACCATATATTCGGAGAGCACGTCGACATCCGGCGCGGTCGACTTGTCGCCCGAAAACGAAACGTACAGCGTGCCATTGTGCGACAACGCCCCGCAGCACAGTCCGACTGACGCCAACAAGGGCACCAAGACAAAGACGTCCCGTAACTCGTGCCCGGCGACATAGCTGGGTTCCGGCGATCCCGGGACGTTAGTCACCACCAAATTAAACCGCGGCATGCGCGTTGACTTCGCCCGCCGCCGCTGCATCCAGAGCGACGAAAATAATCGGTGGGCGAGGTACGAAACGGGCGGTGTGAGAAGGCGTTGCGACAAGGCAATGCCCAGGCTCACCTGTCGCGCAAGTCCACAGTCCTTCATGTCCTTGGTGTACGCACTCACCGCTGCAAGACGCTCGCGCGCCGGCATACTGCCCAGCGGGACGAGCACCGGCGCCATCGACACGAAGTTGCCGAAATTGTTCTGCGTCTCCGGCGTGCGAACGTTGCTCGGAACCAGGACGCGCAGATAGCGGCCCTCGCAATTGATCGCGTGCCGAACGGCGTACCGGTGCAGCGCCGCGCCAACCACGGCCAGCAGCACGTCATTCAAGGTCCCGCCCAGCATCGCTCGAATGCATGAAATATCTTCGAGCCGGAATTTCGCAAATGAGAACCCGGCTTCGCCGGAGAGCGGGGCATTGAACGCGAAGCGAATACTCGACGCTTCCCTGTATTGACGCAGCATCGTCCGCGCCGCCGCGCCCTGCTCGCGCAGGAGGCCATGCAACAACATCGATACGCCCCGGCACAATTCCACAATCGCAGCAGGCGCGGCTTTTATCGCATCGATGAGGCCATGCGCGATGCGCATTACCGGGGTTGGCCAATGCTTCTCCCTCGGTGGATCATAGGGGGCCAGGCGAAGCTCCCTGTCCGCGTCATAGAACGCCATCGCCAATTTCGCGAATCCAATGCCGTCGGATACGCAATGATGGATTACGACGATATACGCCGCCCGCCCGCCTGGTGCGCCGTTGATAACGTGTACGGCCCACAACGGGTGTGCGCGATCCAGCTTCGTTCGGAAAATCCGCGCGATCGTGTCCCGGAACTGCGCCGCGTCCCCTGCCGGCTCAATGACCGTATGCGTCACGTGATTGCGGATATCGAACTCGGGATCGAATTCCCACGTGGGATGAAAAAGATTGAATGGCGAAAACACGGCGCACTGCCGCAGCCGGTCGACGTAGCGCACCTTGCGCCGCATGTCTTCGATGACACGGTCAAAACTGATCGGACCATCGACGAGGTTGTATCCGACGCCCTGATTGCACGCGACTTCCCCATCCAGATACAGAAAGGACGCATCCAGCGGTGATAGCCGTTCCCGGGGCATGAAATGAGAATACAGAAGTCAGAATTCAGTAGCCAGAAACCCGCGATGAGACGCCGGGCTTCAACCCGTGGCCCGGTTCCACATTCTGACTCCTGAATTCTGGATTCTGACTCCTGAATTCTGACTTCTATCTCAAAACGTCCAGCACATTCGCCTTGTACCGATCGAAATACGTCGGGCTTTGGTTGCGCAGGTCGAGCGGGTAGCGTTGGACCAGCGCGTCCAAATTGGCGATCCGATCGGTCGTGGCGGGGTGCGAGGCGAAGAACTGTAGGAAGCGGGGTTGCCGCCCGCCCCCGTTCTCCTGCTCGTACTGCGCCATCTTGCGCATGAAATCGACCATCGCCTCCGGTTTGTACCCCGCGCGAAACAGGATATCCATTCCAATCCGATCGGATTCATGTTCCTGGTCCCGGCTGAAGTGCATGGCGACGGCGTTGGTAGCCAATTGTGCAAGCGCCCGTTGCCGTTGCGGCGAACTCGGACCGAGAATTAGGTCTGCGAGCACCTGATACCCCATCTGCCGGGTCAGCGTCTCACCGTGGTGCTTTGCGGCGACGTGGCCAATCTCGTGCGCCATGACGGACGCCAATTGCGCCTCGTTGTCGCAGATTTTCATGAGGCCCGTGTAAATGTACATGTGTCCGCCCGGCAGTGCGAACGCGTTCACAACCTCCGGATTGTCGATGACGGTGAAAGCGTAGGGGACATCCTGGCGCGGCGATTGGTCCGCAAGCCGCTCGCCGATCTTTCTGACGTACGTCTGAATCGCCGCGTTATTGAGCGTCTTCTCCGATTTCTCAACCTCGGCCGACATCTTTTCGCCGAGTTGGATTTCTTCTTCCGTCGAAAGCAGATTGAGGCGATGCTCGGGGTCCGGTGTCACGCAGCCCGATGCCAGGGAGAGGACTATGACGGGCAAGACGGCTGCACTGAGGACAAGATATCGTTTCATACAACCATTAACCTTCTTCGGAGGCACGAAGGGTCCGTACCGGTGCAGTCAAGACGTTCTCAGGCGATTATACCAGCAGGCGGCGGGGCCGGCTCGCCCGCCAGTATCGCCCGCAGCGCGTCGATAAGGGCCTCGATCTCACGCTCGCTGCCAATCGTGATGCGCAGCGCATCCCGCAGGCGCGGCGCATCGAAGTAGCGAACAATAATGGCGCGCGCCCGCAACGCCTCGAAAATCTCCCGGGCTGACGGCGTGCCCGTCCATTCTGCGAGCACGAAGTTCGCCTGCGACGGCGGCACGCGGAACCCCATATCCGTGAGCGCTTGGGTCAGCCAATCGCGGTTCCGTCGAATCTTGGATGTGCAACCGCGAAAGTGCTCCGTATCGCCCAGCGCCGCAACGCCGGCCAACTGGGCAACCACATTTACGTTGTATGAGTCCTTGACCTTCATCAACTCACGGACAATCTCGGGACGCGCGATCGCAAATCCCAGGCGCAAGCCGCACAATGCATAGGACTTCGAAAAAGTCCGTCCTACAATCGCGTTCTCGAAAGTCTTTGGAAAACTCAGGCAGTTGTCTTCCGCGAAATCGGCGTATGCCTCGTCGATAAAAACAAGCCCGTCGAATTCTTTGCACAGCCGCTCCATAGCCTTCTGACCTGCCGAAACGCCGCTCGGCGCATTCGGCCGCGGAATGAAACATACGCGCGCTTTCGTCTCGTAGAACTGCTCGGTGAGTTGGAACTCGCCGTCGAGTTCGACGTACTGCATCCGCGCACCGTGCAACAACGCGAGCGTTTCGTACAACGTGTACGTCGGATACGGCGAAAGTATCGCATCGCCCGGATCGACGAATGCGCGAACCGCCATCGCGAGTATGTCGTCCATGCCGTTCCCGGCGATGACCCATTCTGGCCCATCGACGCCATACGTCTCGGCGATGACTTCCCGCAAACGCAGCGATACCGGATCGGGGTATTTGCGCACCATCTCCGTCGAAATTTCCTGTATCGCCTGAAGCACGCGCGGCGACGGCGGATACGGGTTCTCGTTGGTGTTCAGCTTGACGATGTTCTTCATCTTCGGCTGTTCACCGGGCACATAGCCCTCGACGTTCCGGAGGATTTCGCGGCCGTACTTCATCGGCGAATCTCGATGGCGCGCGCGTGCGCCTGCAGTTGCTCTGCGTTCGCCAGCGCCATGATGTCATCCGCGACGTCTGCCATGCGCTCTTTCGAGAACGAAATGACGCTCGTCACTTTGCGAAAATCTTCGGCCGTCAATGGCGATGAAAACCGCGCGCGGCGGCCGGTCGGCAAGATGTGGTTCGGGCCCGCGTAATAATCGCCCACAGCCACCGACGTTCCACCACCCAACACCGCGCAACCGGCGTTTGGGATTTGATCGAATACCGCTCTCGGATTTTCCGTCTGAATGCTCAGATGCTCCGGAGCGATAAGGTTGGTCAGGCGCGCCGCCTCATCGATAGTACGGACGACATACATCTCGCCCTGGCTGTCCAACGCCTTGCGAATAATCGTGGCGCGCGGCAACTGTCGTGCCTCTTCTTCAATGGTATCCAAGACGCGTTTTGCGAACGACTCTGAAAGAACGACCAGCATCGCGCGCGCGTCTTCGTCGTGTTCCGCCTGCGCCATGAGTTCGAGTGCCACTTCGCGCGGATTCGCATTGTCATCTGCGATGACGACCACCTCCGACGGCCCGGCCTCCTTGTCGATGTCGCAGATGCCGGACACAAGGCGCTTGGCCAGCGTGACATAGATATTGCCCGGCCCCGCGATTTTCAGCACGCCCGGAATCGTGGCGGTCCCGTACGCTAACGCCGCAATTGCCTGCGCGCCGCCCACGCGAAACACGCGCGAAGCCCCCGCAATCTTCGCCCCCGCCAACACCAGCGGATGAATGCTTCCCTCGAACGACGGCGGCGAGACCATCACGATATCGCGCACCCCCGCCACGCGCGCCGGCACGATATTCATCAGCACCGACGACGGATAGAACGCCGTACCGCCGGGCACATAGAGCCCCACGCTCTCGATCGGCGTCAAGCGCTGCCCCAGGACGGAACCGTCCGGAGTTGTTTCTTCCCACGATTGGCGCAGGTTCTTTTGATGAAATTCCGAGATGTTTGCGTGCGCGCGTTCGAGGGCCTGCAACAGCCCCCGATCCACGCGCCCGATGGCGGCGTCAATCTCGGATGCTGTAACTTCAAACCGATCGGGCGCGAACTTCACCCTGTCAAACTTTTCGGTGAATTCCGCCACCGCCACATCGCCCCGATCGCGCACCGCGTCGACCACCGCGCGCGTCGCCGCAAGTTTGTCGGCCATTCCAGCCTCGCCCGCAGAATCGTCTGCCATTCCCGTAATGCGCCGCGAGACAGCGTTGAAGTCGGAGTCAGATGCAATTAGATACTTTTTCATGGGTATGTGATGTGATTTTTTTGTTGCGCTCTACAGAAAGAATGAAGTCAGCCAAGTGTCGCAAGAAACTAGAATCTAACTTTCAGGATGTGTGCATTCCGATCTCGACCTCAGAAATCTCAAATCTCAAATCTCAAATCTGAGATTCTCTTTGCGTTCTTTGTGTTCCTTCGTGGCCATTCCGTGTTGTAGAAGCCTAATTCCTAACGTCCCAGGCCCGCCGATTCCACCCTAAAATTCTGAAATCTCAAATCTCAAATCTGAGATTCTCTTTGCGTACTTTGTGTTCCTTCGTGGCCATTCCGTGTTGTAGAAGCCTAATTCCTAACGTCCCAGGCCCGCCGATTTCACCCTAAAATTCTGAAATCTCAAATTTCGCATCCGAGATTCTCTTTGCGTTCTTTGTGTTCTTTCGTGGCCATTCCGTGTTGTAGAAGCCTAATTCCTAACGTCCCAGGCCCGCCGATTCCACCTTAAAATCCTGAAATCTCAAATCTCAAATCTGAGATTCTCTTTGCGTTCTTTGTGCTCTTTCGTGGCTATTCCAGCCCCTCTTTCCCACGCTCATGCGCATCTCCGCCGCCTACTCCCGCACGCGCTCGATATCCGCGCCCAGGCTCGCCAACCGCTCCTCGATACGCTCATAGCCGCGGTCGATGTGGTACACGCGCGCGATCGACGTCTCGCCCTTCGTGGCCGCCAACCCCGCAACGACAAGCGCCGCGCTCGCCCGCAGGTCCGACGCCATCACCGGTGCGCCGGACATCACGGGCACGCCCTTCACGATCGCCGAATTCCCATCCAACGCGATACTCGCGCCCATGCGCACCAACTCCGCCACCTGCATGAACCGGTTCTCGAACACCGACTCGCGAATCACGCTGGTCCCTTCCGCCACGCACAACATCGACATCATCTGCGCCTGAAGGTCCGTCGGGAACCCAGGGAACGGTTGTGTCGTGAAATCCACCGCCTTGATCCCGTTCTTCGCCTTCACACGAATGCCGGAACTAAGAATCTCGACTTCCGCGCCCGCATCGCGCAGCTTGTCCAAAAAATTCGGCAAATGGTCGGGATTCGCGTCCAGCGCCGTCACGTCGCCGCACGTGGCCAACGCTGCCACCAAAAATGTCCCCGCCTCAATGCGGTCCGGCATCACCGTGTGCTCCGTGCCCGCGAGCGCGTCCACGCCCAGCACCGTGATCATGTCCGTGCCCGCGCCCGAAATCTGCGCGCCCATCGCGTTCAGGAACTGCGCGAGGTCCACGATCTCCGGTTCGCGCGCGGCGTTGCTGATCCGTGTCAGGCCCTTCGCGCGAGTCGCCGCCATCATGATGTTTTCCGTTGCGCCCACGCTCGGAAAATCCAGCGAATAATTCGCGCCCGTCAGCTCGCCGCTCGCGAGAACATACCCGTCCTCGATCGCGATCTTCGCGCCGAGCGCCTCCAGCCCTTTCAGGTGGATATCGACCGGACGCGTGCCAATCGCGCAACCGCCCGGCAGCGACACCTTCGCCTTGCCGAACCGCGCCAGCATCGGCCCCAGCACGAAGAACGACGCGCGCATCTTCCGCACGAGGTCGTAGGACGCCACGTGGTTGTCGATCGACGACGGATCGATCGTCATGTAACGCCCGGTGAACTCCACCTTAGCCCCGAACGACGACAGCAGCTTGTCCATCGTGAACACGTCGTGCAGGCAGGGAATGTTGTGCAGCGTGCACGCCTGCTCCGCGAGAATCGTCGCCGCCATCAACGGCAACGCGGCATTTTTCGCCCCCCGCACCTGCACCGACCCATGCAACGGTTTCCCGCCTCGAATCAGAATCTTGTCCAACCCAATTCCCTCGCCGTTAGCCCACCGCCATCACATCGTAATCGTCCACGCACTCTTAATCGACACCGGGGAAGCAAAGTTGCGTCGCCAATCCTCACCCGCGAGCCCGGCCCGTCGGCCCCTCGTTACCAAGCGCCGCCTAACCCCTCGTTACCAAGCTCCGCCTGGTAGCCCTCTTTGTGCCTCGTTACCACGCGCTTGCCCCGCTCCTCGTTACCAAGCTCCCGCTTGGTAACGCGCTCTTGAAAAGCTCTGCTTTGGTCTTCTTAACGCACTCTGGAAAAGCTCTGCTTTGCTCCACTTCCCCACGCGTCACCCACCGCCCCGTCCCCCTTTGAAGGGGGTGTCCGCTACGGCGGACGGGGGATGTAAAAACGGCCCAAAGCCTATCACAGCCCTGGGCCGAAGCAATATCTCGTCCGCGTCAAATGCGCCGCACTTACTGCGCGGCAGGCGCAGGCTCCGCCGGTTTCGCCGCATCCGCTGCCGGCGCCGACTCTACGGGCGCCGGCGCCGCTTCCGTAGTCGCGGCTGCAGGCGCTTCCGCCGTGGCCGGCTCGGCCTCCGGTGTCGCAATCGTCACGCCCGGCGCCGTCGTGGAAGCGGGCGATTCCGCGCCGAACAGGTCGTCCATCGCGCTGTTCACCGCCGCCTTGGCCGCATCTTCATCGACCTCTGCCGGCGCGACACCCGCGCTGATCCGCCCGACAATCAGCGACAACAACAGCGACAGGACCATAAATGTCCCCGCCATGATATACGTCAACCGCACGGGCAGGCTCTTGCGCGACCTCGGACCAAACACCGCGTCCGACCCGCCGCCCATGCCGAACGCGCCTGCGAACCCCGCGCCCTTGCCCTTCTGCAACAGCACGATCACAATCAAACTCACACACGCCGGGAACCAGATTAAGGTGCAAATCCACCAAAACGTGTTCAGCGAAAAAATGACGTCAAACATCTCGATACCTACCTCACACGCCCGCCAAATGCAGACAGCCTATAGTACTAAAAATAAACGACCCGAGTACAGTTCTCGTCTTCCCGTCTCGTCTTGACGGTATCCAATGCCCAACCTGAGACATGGGTAGCTCGTTACCAAGCTCCGCTTGGCAACGCAGTCTTGAAAAGCTCCGCTTTGATCCCTTCCAACCCAAAACCAACCCGCCCTACTCTCTGCTAAAACCTATACCCCATACCCTACACCCTGTCTTCACACCGCCGCCTTCACAATCGCCGCAAAACTATCCGCCTTCAACGCCGCTCCGCCCACCAAAAAACCATCCACATCCGGCTTCGCCATCAACTCCGCCGCATTGTCCGGCTTCACACTGCCACCGTACTGAATCCGCACCGCGTCCGCGATGGCCGCTGAAAACTGCTTCCTCACCAGCCCCCGTACAAACGCGTGCGCCTCCTGCGCCTGCTCCGGCGACGCCACCACCCCCGTCCCGATGGCCCACACCGGCTCATACGCAATCGCCAACCCGGCAAAATCCGCCTCCAAGAGCCCGTCCAGCCCCTTCGACACCTGCCGCTCCAGCACCGCGTTCATGCTCCCGCCGTTCCGCTCCTCGAGCGTCTCCCCGATGCAAAACATCACCTTCAACCCCGACGCCCGCGCAAACTTCACCTTCTCGTTCAGCAGCGCGTCAGTCTCGCCAAAATACTGCCGACGCTCGCTGTGCCCGATAATCACCCACGCACAGCCCACGTCCTTCAACATCTGCGGGCTCACCTCGCCCGTGAACGCCCCCGACTCCTTCGTATAACAATTTTGCCCGCCCAACTCCACGTTCGACCCGGCAATCGCCTTCCCCACCGCTTGCAACACCGTAAACACCGGGCAAATCACGATTTCCGCGCCATCCACCCCCGCAACCAACCCCTTCAACGCCGAGGCGGTATCCACCGCCGCCGCCATCAAATGGTTCAGCTTCCAGTTCCCCGCTATCAAAGGTTTACGAGCCATAATTCCCCGCACTTCCGCGTTACGAATTCATAAAAAGGCCAATTTTGAAAAGAGCCAAAAATCACGAAAAGATAGCACACGTACCGGCCACCGCACAAACCTATTGCCGTAATGGGAAACCCGCGGCTTGTGGTTTGGTATCGTTTTACGATACCATTAGACAGTGAATTCAAGGCAACGAAAAACACTTCGGGCCATATTTGAAAAACCTACCCGCGCCGACGTTCGCTGGAATGAGATCGTTTCGTTGCTGATCGCGCTCGGTGCGGTTGTAGACAGCGGCGGCGGATCGCACGTCGGTATCGCGATGAACAACCGGCGCATGGTTCTGCCGCGACCTCACCCGCAATCGACCGCGAAAAAATACGTCGTCGAGGAAGTGCGCGGGTTCCTCGACTCGATGGGGATAAAACCATGAACAGCGCAATGGAATACAAGGGCTATACTGCCGTCATCCGCTTTCGGCCAGACGACGACGTGTTTCACGGCACCGTGATCAACGTCTCGGACTCCGTGCACTTTGAAGGCAAATCGGTGAATGAACTCAAACGCGCCTTCAAAGAAGCCGTCGATTACTATCTCGCGTTCTGCAAAAAACGTGGCGAAGAACCCGAAAAGCCTTACTCCGGCAAACTAAGCCTGCGCCTCGAACCGGACATACACCGAAAAGTCGCCCTCGCCGCAAAAATGCAAGGCACCAGCGTCAATTCATTCATCACTCACACGCTATCCGACGCCGTCCAGCGCGCTGGATTGTAAATACCCCGGAGGTCGTGTTTCTTCCAACCCGCCGCTTTTCAACTCATTCGCCCGCCCGGCAATCGCCTCCCCCCGCCTGCGCCGTCAAATGGTTCAATTCCCAACTCCCCGCACTTCCGCCAACACTTTCGCCAACCAAACACGTTGCACCAAGGCTATCGAAATCAAGAAGACACTCCTTTGCACTGGGGCACGCAAGACGACGTTGCTCATCACTTCGCCTGACCTCGATAATGGACCAGGCATCGCGGAGTATGTCGCGGGATTAGAAGTTTGTGCGCAGCATCCCGCCCACCACGTACTCTGCCGCCTTCGCCACATGCGGCGGCTGTACCCGTTCCTCGTTGTACAAATCCGCAACGGTGCGGGAAACCTTTGCAAGTCTATCCATTGAGCGCGTGGATAATGCATTGCCTTCGATGCAAGACCTGTACGCCACGAAACCCTCCTCAGAAAATGCACACAGCTCCTTCACGTGTCCACCCGGAATCGCCGCATTGAACGGAACCTTTGAACCGGAGAATCTCTTGTCTTGCCTACCCCGCGCATGCGCAACTCTTTTGCGATAGTCGGGCGTGAGAGGGGTCGCCGCTTCTTGAAACCTCTCATCAGCACTCAAGGTTCCAACTTCCACGTGCAAATCTATGCGGTCCAATATCGGACCGCTTATCTTTCCTTGATACTTCTTAACTTCCGATTCCTTGCACCGGCATCGGTCGCTGCCAAAATATCCACACGGACACGGGTTCATCGCGGCCACCAGAGTAAAGCGTGAAGGATACTCCACCGAAACGCCAACTCTGGAGATGTTCACCACACCTTGCTCCATAGGCTGTCTAAGCGCTTCCAACGTCGAGCGGCTGAATTCTGGGAGCTCGTCGAGAAACAGTATTCCCAAGTGCGACAGCGTGATCTCTCCTGGACTTGCAACCTTACTTCCTCCACCGACAAGTGCCTGCTTTGACGTCGTGTGGTGCACCTGTCTCATCGGCCGCCTCGTAATAACCTGCCCGTCTCGCTCCAACAAACCACAACACGAATAGATTCTGGTGAGCTCTATCATCTCTTCGCGCGCCAGTCGTGGCTGGATGCCTGGAATTGCACTCGCAATCAGGGATTTACCTTCCCCGGGTGGGCCGATAAGCAGCAAATTGTGTCCGCCTGCAGCAGCGATAAGCGCTGCCTCTTTCGCCCGCTCCTGACCCTTTATCCTGCCGAAATCAATGCACTCCGGTACAAATTCCTCGAACTTGACTCCATCGCTTAACGCATTTTTCAGTTTAGCTTTTCCCTTAAAGAACTCGATCACGTCAGAAAGCGAACTAACAGCCGAAATCTTGCACCCTTCATGTCCGGGTGCCGTCATAATCAGGGCACACTCCTTTTCGTTCCCGGCTGGCACAATCAGAGTTTGTCCTGGTTTTGAAATGTATGCCATAGATAGAACACCAGGAACTCGACGAATTTCGCCATGCAGGCCGACTTCGCCGAGCAACACATAGTTGCCCTCGTGCGTTTCATGAAGATCCGGCAGATACCCGGCCGCTTGCAACATGACAATGGCCAGAGGCAAATCGAGAAGCGTGCCATCTTTCGGAAGATCAGCGGGCGCGAGGTTCACGACGACCCGTACCTCGGGTTTCGGGATTTCATACTTCGCAAATGCACCGCTAATGCGATCGATAGACTCCTCAACGGCACGATTCGCCATACCTGTCACACTTACAGCACTTACCCAAGACTGAGGCTCTCGAAACGCTTCCAAAGCACGCGACTGCAGCTCGATGGTCCTCCCCTCAAGTCCTATCAACACTCCACCGTAAAGCGTGTGATCACGTTTCAGTAAGCGATTGATTTCGAGCGTCTGCAGATAGCCTCGCTTCTTAGCCATATTCGCTTCCTTCCTTTGTTCCATCGGTCACTTTATGCAGATTTTCAATCCTTGCCCCGCAATGCGGACAAGTCAGTGATCGACTGCGCTTGTCAAGTTGCTCTACCAAACCCGCTCCAATGATGCCAGTAGGTAGTGCAAAAATGCCTATACCGAGAACGGAAACAATGGCACCTACAAGGCGCCCGAGGCCAGTGATGGGGTAAACGTCACCATAGCCGACCGTTGTGAGGGTGCATATCGCCCACCACATTGTCGTTGGGATGTCAGCAAACTTCTCCGGCTGCACAGCGGTTTCCACTTCGTACATTACGCATGAAGAAACAAGCAGCAGTACAATCGTAATACTCATGGTCAATACTAGTTCTTCGCGTTTCGTCCGAATTACCCGCACCAGTAGTTTGAAGGCCGAAGCGTATCGATGAAGTCGCGCGATCCTGAGAAGGCGCAATACTCGTAGGACACGAAGGAAGATCAGGTCCACAGAAACAAACGAAAGATAGAACGGCGCAATAGCAGCGAGGTCAACAACCAGCATCGGCGTTAGCGCGAATCTGGCGCGACCCGTGATTGGGTGCCAATAACGCCGCGAAACAACGCAGCACCACAAACGCGCTCCGTATTCAACCGTGAAAATCACGACGGACACTAACTCGAACCTGTCAAACCAAGGCCCATATGAAGTCTGAATTGACTTGACAGAACCAATCACGATACCTGCGAGGTTTGCGAAAATGAGTATAAGGAATAGCGCATTGACCGCACGTGCGAGACGAGACGCAGCTGGATCTCCCTCAAGTACAGAAAATGTTCTTTGGATCGCTCGTTGATATATGTTACTGACGTTGCGTGACATGCCCCGTACAGAATTCCCCTACCCATTTTAGTTGTAGCGCAAGGCTAATAATATAACACATCGTGGCCGTTTGAGTCGCCAGTCAAACAAGCGAGCGCGATAAATATGAGTCGAAAAGGGACATCACCAGCTTTTCGTGGCGACCTTTACACGATCCATTCGCATATCCTCCTCGGACTCAATCAGGCACGTTTACCCCTCACGCGTATGAACCGTCGCGATGCGCTGCGGCAAGTATTTATATTACGATAGCCAACAGGTAAGAGGTGCATGAACGTTTCTAATCGCCGTCCCGCCCCAAGAAAACTCGATTCGTCAGCCGCCCAGAAAACCATACACCCACCGGAAAGGCCACCGCACCATGAAACACGCCGCAGTTTTCCTCGCCATACTCATCATACCGCAAGCCGCCATTGCCGAATTTCACGCTGCGATTGCGTACCGCGTCGTCACGCCCAAGCCGCTTCTTCCAATGGTCGGCGGTGTGGGACCCGCCAGCCCCGCGAACGAAACGCGCGGCGACCTGACCGTGCGCGCGCTCGTGCTCGAAAACGGCGGCACCCGCGTCGCCATTTGCAGCGCCGACTTCATTGGGTTCCCCTCGCCCCTGTGCAGGAAGGTGCGCGCGCAGGTCACCGCGATTAGCACCTCGTTCCCAAGCTCCGGCTTGGGAACGCACTCTTGAAAAGCTCTGCTTTGCGCTTGACTCCGCACGACACCAGAGTCTTGAATTCTCGATTACGAGCGCGGCCCCGAACACGAGCGCCATTTGGATAAACAGGCACAACGACCTGTTAATTGCCGCAGCGGGAACCACCTCGGCGACCGTTGTGAAAACGCTGTCGCACGCAATACAGTTGTACCACCATGACCGTCACATCCGATCCCCATCGCTTGTTCTCCGAAAAAACCGGCGCCTACGAGCGATTCATTCGCACCGTAGGGTATCAGCACGGACTTCGCGCATACTTCACCCGCTCACACCTATTGCGGCCTGCGATGCGCGTTCTCGATGCGGGATGCGGCACGGGAGTTCTCAGCGTCGCCTTCCGGGAAGCGTCATTGCGACGCGACCTCTCCCCCGCTGCGATCAACGCATTTGACCTCACCCCCGCGATGCTCGATCGGTTCACGGAAATCATGAAGCAGCGCGGCATCGACGGAATCGAGTTGGCGCAGTGCGACGCGCTTCATTTGGAAGGCCTGCCCGAAACGTGGCTCGACTACGACCTCATCATTTCCGCATCGATGATGGAGTATCTTCCCCGCGACGCGTTCAGCGGCGTGCTACGCACTCTACGCGCGCGTCTGCGTCAGAACGGCGCCCTCGTCCTTTTCATCACCCGCCGCAACGCCCTCACACGCCCGCTCATCGGGCATTGGTGGCAATCGAACCTCTACACCGCCGGCGAGCTCCGCGCCGCATTCACCGACGCCGGATTCCCCCGCATCGCATTCTCCCGCTTTCTATTCCCCTACGCCTACCTCAACCTCTGGGGCTACATCGTCGAAGCGGCCACGTGACACGCTGGTCTGCGTCTTCGAGGGAATTAGAGCGTTTAAGGATCGCCTGCACCGCGTGCTCGTGCCCCTGCTCGTCATCGTACTCGATCTTTTCGAATATCGAGTGCGAGTACGACTCACGAGCACCAGCACGAAACAGATGGTGTGCTCAAACTTGAATTGCGCTAGTCTTCGCGGTGAAACGATTCCAGCGTGAAGAAATCCTGGTCCTCCGTCGACGTGTACCTGTAATCCGCCAAGACCCAGAGTGTGTCGCGATCCAGGTCAATTTGCAGTGTTACTGTAACGTCGTCGAGATGGTAGATGGTGTACATTACCCACCACGTGTTCGGATTCGCGTCGGAAACCGCGAATTGGGTGCCCCAATCGCACTCATTGCCCTTGCAGGCCGCGTACGCGTGGAGCGTGGTTTGATCCTCGGCCACCTGGTCGACGATAAGCCGCGTGACGCTGATTGAATCCGGGTCGTCGTTCACCCATTCTCCCTCGATGGTCCTAGGGCGCGGACACCCCGTAACAGCAAGCGCAACCAACGCGACCCACGCGGTGAAAGGTAAAGCGCCTATTCGATGCATAGTTGACGCCCTCCTGCTCGCTCCAAAGTTGGCATGCCGGAGTAACGACTGCGAATGCTATTCTGCTCCAAACGTCGAAAATGCGCCAGTAAAATCCGTCAACCCACCCGCCGCTACGGCCAATTCTCCATACCGTCGTTTGCCGCGGATTCCGACAGCATCCAGAATTTGCCCGACAGCGGTTGCGGGTACTTCCCGAACTCTACGTGTCCATCCAGAAACAGCACATTTGCACCATCGGTGTGATTCAGGTTGCCGATCATCGGCCTCCCGTTATCGGTGCGGAACGTATCCCACAACACTGGAAGTGTCGACGCGGAAGCCGTGGCCGCCGCAGGATTATTGATGTCGGTTATCAGGAACCGTTCGGCGCCTTCGCGTGTCCGAATCAATCGAATCGTTTCGCCCAAGACGGGCAGGGTCGTCTCCAAGTCGTTAAACCGGGACACGACATTAAGAGTGCGAGGAGGACCGTCGAGGCTGTCCAGCACGTTGCCAAGATGCCGCGAATCGGCAGGGGCCGCCACCCATTCCGGTTTGATGAGATAGCCCCAATATACGTAGGCGAGGTCCGGGGTCGTTACATACGTGTCCTGTCCGATAATCGGCAAGTCCAGCCCGGAGGTCTGCCATGACGGGTGCACAGGCTTCATGAACGAGGCCGTGTCCACGTACTCCTCCGCCGCGTCGTCGCCCGAATCCGACGGGCACTTAATGATCATCAAGTCAGTCAGATACTCGGGGTACAGGAATGTCCCATCAAAACTGCTGAAGCATCCACGGTCGGGTTCATAGGGCCGGCGGTAAGGTACATGCCGCGGCGGCAGCAATCCGTCCGATTCGGAGGAGAACATCTGAAAGGTGAGCCCGAGTTGGCGGAGGTTATTGACACACACCGAACGGCGGGCGCTCTCTCGTGCACGCGCCAGCACGGGCAGAATCAGGGCGGCAAGGATTACGATGATGGCAATTACTACGATGACCTCGACCAGTGTAAATCCTCGCCGAATTCTCATGCGTTCCACCGCCAGATGATCATGCCGCCGATTGTCTCCCGATATTGACTACTTCCTCTTCGGCCTCGGCGGCTTGGATTTCACTGAAGTAACCTTATACACGTCGCCATTTCTGTTGTACGTGGTCCACTCGCCGGTTTGCGCCCCGTTTTCATCGAAGTATCCCGAACGCATGATGACGCCGTCTTTGCGGAACCATTCCCAGTAGCCGACAGGCGCACCATCGACCGTCTGCCCTTTGGCCCAGACAGTGCCGTCGCGGTGGTATTTTACGAAAGGCGCAGGCTTTGATTTCTTCGCCGCCATTCTTCGATCCCTCGGTGGCCCCAATGGAGCTATTGCACCAGAGTAGCAATTGACCATTTCTCACATCCAGTACGCTTCGGAACGGACGCCGCGGGGTGGAGTTCGCAGATGTGCGCGGACCCCGAAGCTTTGATCCGCGGTCGCGGTTTTCACGTAGACAACCCCGTCGCCCCCGTGCTACAACCGTAGGCGCCAATCGGCTGCAAGCTTCACCCGGCAACTGTCTACTCACGGGGGTTACCCTCATGACCGTACGACACGATGCAGCAACGATGTTCCACGCGTCCCGCGCGGCACGCCATACTTTTCCACGCGTAGAGTGGCGCGCCATGCTCCACACGCGCACACCGTGTCAACCTGTCTTTGGAGGATCGCCATGATCGACGCACTGTCGCGTACGCGCCTCGCCACAATTATCGGTCTTGTACTCGCGATCGCGTTCCTCGTGGTCGCGGCCGAATCCGGCGCAGGGCTGGGAAAGAGCCTTCTGGAGGCGGACGACGTTGACGACAAGGAGGACACCCCCCCTCCCGCGCCACCGCCGACCGGACTGCCCCCGATGCCGAAGCGGCCGGCTGAAAAACCTGTGGAAGGCGCGGGACTTCCGCCGGAACTTCAGCGCCAATTACGACAAATACGCGCGCTCGAGGAGCGTCAGCGGCGGCTCCAAGAGGAACTCGACTTTGTCAGCCGCCCGGACCGGACGCCGGACCTCGAGCAAACGCGGTCGCGCATCCGCGAAGCCGAGGAGAAGTCCGCCCGGCGCGACGCGGCAATCGACGAACACCTTGAAGTCCTGTCGCGAACACCGTTGGACAGCAAAGAGGCGGAGAGCAAGCTGCGCCGCGAAATCTACGAGTTGGAGAAGCGCCGGGCGGAGGAACACGCCGAGCGCAACACGGAGTTGTCGGCGCTGCGCGAACAGGCCAAGCGCATCGAGGACGAAATCGCCGCGGGTCCGCGCCTGACCCCGGACGAACGCGCCGCACGCCAAGCTGCGTTGCGCGATCAGATTAAGGCCACCGAGGAACTCAAGCGTCGCATCGAAGCCGGCGAGACAGTGGCCTTCGATCCGGACACCGAACCTCCGCTCCCGCCCGCTCCACCGCCGGCGCCGCCTGCCGTCGAGTTCGGCGGAGACGCGAAAACCAGAATCGAGGAACTGCGCGCGCGCGCGGAAGCGTTGCGCAAGCAAGCCGAATCGGCCCTCGCGGAATCGACTATCGAGGCGGAAATCGCGCCGCTGCGTGAGGCCCTGGCGAAGCGCAACGATCTGAAGCCGGAAGACGCCCAGCAACTGATTGACGAGCGCCGTGATTCCGTCGAGGCAATACAGCGGATGCGCGCCGATTTGCTGCGTGACGAGGCGCGCACTTTGGATGGCGAAGCATTTTTGGCCGGGCTCGATTCCGCCTCGCCGCTGCCCGCTGGCACACGGTTCCGTCTCCAGGTGTCAGCCGCCGCGGACATCTTTCATGAGACGACGAACAAACAGCAATCCGCTATCGAGGTGCGGTACCGGCCCGCCACGATAACCTGGACGATGCGAGCGTTCCGATGGCCGGAAATGGGGACGGTATTGGATGGAAAAGGCGGAATCCTTTATCTCGAAAGCACAGCGCGCAAGCGATTGGAGACCGCCAAGTCGGCAAACGGCGCGGGCAAGTACCTCATCGAGTACTACGAAAAGGCCGTCCAAGTTCTGGAAGCCATGCGACGCGTCGCCGAGAGCGCACTAATGATCCGCAGAGACGATAGTGTTCCCCCAAGTGCAAGATTTGAAGGGACCGACCTGACGTCTTGGTCCGCCGTCGAACCCAGCGCGGAGAAGGATGTCCCGCCGACGCGCATCGCGGCGCGCATCCGCGCGTCCGCGTTCACGTACGAGACGTCGGCCTCGGAATGGCCCGAATCGCAATACGCCCCATACATTATTCTGGTGCAGACCTCGGACCGCGACCAGCGGGAAATCGAGCGGCTTGGCGCCGATATCGAGCATATCGAATTCGATCGCGATGACGCCGATCGCGACTTCAAACTCCAGATCGGAGCAGCGCAAGACCAAATGCGAAATCTCATCGCGTCTATTTCCAGCGACGCGTCGCGCGCCGCAACCGCCATCGGTATCGCCGGGGGGATGTATGCGATCACAATCAACCCGCGCCCCTTCAATTGGATGCCGCTCGATTGGGACGTAACCGTCACAAGAACAGGCGGAGGCAGGCGCGCGCCCGAGACGCAAAGTAGCAAGGCAAAAGGATCGTGTTATCCCGTTCAGGTTACCGAGGAAACCGCGCTCGGAAAACTGGGGATTTCCGATCTGATTGCGAACATCAAACCCTACTACGTCTTGGTGTTGACGGACGAGCAAATCATGAACAAGGCGGTCGATCCGGAAAGGGCGTTCCAGACCGGCGTGCGAGTCGTCCCGGCGGGCGACCGTGCGCGCACGCGCCGCATGAGTCTGCAATCGAACGAGGGGATCGAGCTCATGGGAGAATGGATGGGCGCCGCCCATGGAAAGGTCATTCTCGCGTCGGATGGCAGTTTCACGTCCAGTCTGGGTACGGGTACATCCTCGACCACGACATTTGAACACGAGTACACCTTCACCTGGGAATTGCAGCCGCTTTGATCGGATCGCTCACCGGACCGCGTAAATGGACCTACAAGGGGTCATGTTCGTCCAAAAGCCCGAACTGTTCAGGCAATTCGTGGCGAAGCTGGAGAAACAATCGATTGGCAGCGTCGTTGAAGCGCGCGCGTTCCTCCTGCCCGAGAACCGGATCGCCCGTGGGGTCGCTCCAATTGAACGCACGATCGTGCCATGCCAGCAGGCGCGCATACTGTTCTTTGGTTTCCGCCGATACCGGCAGCATGTCGATATCGACCGCATACCCAAACCGATTGCGGGTCTCGTCGTCTGCGCTCCACAGGCACGTGCCCGCGCCCAGATCGAAGAAGTAGCGAAACGTTATGTTCGGTTTGGTCATCGGCGCTACGATTCATTCAAGGCCGTGCCCTTAAGGACGGCGCGCTGCACCCAACCGCCGAGCCAGTTGTGCTTCGTGCAGGTTCGCAGGCAGGACAGCGCCCGTGTCGGTGTGCTCGAACCAGCGGCCTTCCGGATTGGTTTCGAGTTTCCTACCCATCGCGACCCCGACGAAGTTCATCGACCACGGGCCGAATTTATCGTTCGGCGCTTCGATGCTTTTCGCCGCGCGAATGTTCCAGAACGTGCCCCGCGCGCCGCAGTGCGCGCCCAAGTCCGCGCCACCGCCGCACAACCACACACGCGTCCCCTTCCCTACGTCGACGTTGGTGAACAGGTTCTCGTGCGGCGCGCGGCGGTGATGATCGAACGACATATCCACACCGCGCCCGTTCGAAAAGACGTTACCCCCGCAATTGCTCACGGTCAGGTCGTGAATGAATGGCGTCTGAAAATCGAATCGGGTGAAAAGATTGTCCGTCCCACCGAGCGTCACGCCGTGGTGTCCCGTGGACTTCCGGCTCTTGTCCACCTCGCGCTCCGATGTGAACACGACGCCGTCAATCGTGTTAAAGCATCCCGAGACAAATCCGCCGCTGTCCGAATTGTGCACTTGAATGTTCTTGACCCAGCAGTGCGCCGTCTCGGACATCGCGAACGCGTTAAAGCCCAGTTCGGTGAAGTGCCCCGCGTAGGGTGTATTCGGAAACTCAAAGCGCAAGTTCTCGATGCCGCTTTCAGTCACGGTCGGCGCGAACTGATGAATCACCGGTTTCCACCGTAACTCGATGTCCCACCGCAGCGCGCGGTCAAGAGTGACGTTATTCCCCTCTACCTTCGTGATCCGTGCGACGATCCAAGCCTGTGTCCGCCCCTTGATCTCCTCCATGCTGATGCGCGGATCGCCCGAGTACAGGTGATCGGCCAGACTGTTGTCTTCCAGATCGGTCTGGCGCAATTCCACTTCCTGTCCCACTGCGAACTGGGACGTGTCGTCCACCGCGACGGTCCTCTCCCCACGCTTCGCTGGCGTGGCCACGTTCGCCAACCGATTTCGCTGCAACTTCCCTTTGATCCAGATGAAGCCGCCCGACCACGAATAGTTCGATGTCGGCCGACCGCTGGTGGTCTCGCCCATGTTCGGTTTGATGTCATTCAATGGCTTTGGAAAATAGAGTACTGACTTCGCAGGGTCCTCGCCGCGGATTACGAGATTCGGCTTGTCGATCTCGAGAATCTTCGTGACGAGATATCGTCCCGCCGGGACGACGATGACACCCCCTTCTACTTCCACGATTGCCTTGAGAAACGCGTCGCTGTCGTCCTGAATCCCATCGCCTACGGCGCCGAAATCGCGAACATTGTGTGTAACGGCCCGCGCCGGCAACGGCGCCTCGCCACGGTGATATCCCGCGAATGAAAAATCCGGCAGGCGGCTGTCCGGCGTCCAATTCTCCCCCGCTTCTCCCCAAAGCGCGGAAAACGGACCCGGGAAAGCGCTTACCGCAAAAGCACAAAGCACCACGAATTCGAATCGAAATGGCCTCATGCGTCACGTCCCCTTGCTTGCGACAATGCGCAACTGCGCGTGTCATTGTTGCGGCACCGCCTAAATCATTGCAACACGATGAGCGTATCCGCGTGGAAGGAGAATCGCGCGATGCTGTATGATCGCTAAACACACCGCTAGTGCCGTACGATGCGCCACACGCTTATGGCGCATACGATCGCGCTTAGCGCGGCCGATGCCTCCCAACCGATCGGCAAGCTCGGGCCGGACCCGGTTGTCGTGGCTTGAAGATGGATGTCGTCAATGTAAAACGTTTGGGCCCACGTGGCGTCGGAGACAAATCCGAACCAGTTGATCCGATTGAAGTCCGGCGTACCGCAGGCGAGGCCATCGAAGTGCACCGCCTCTTGGCCTTCCACGGTAATATCGAGGTCAAACGTGCCATCGGCGTCGTAGCCGAGTCCGCACGTTATCTCGAAGACGATCCAAGTGTCCGCCGGTACGGACATGATCGCGACGCCATTTACTTTGACGTTACCCGCCGCGTCGATCCAGACGTTGGGGCCTAGGCGATACGGCACATGGTTGTCGCGCCACTCGTGGTACATCAATGTGCCCGGACTAAATCGCAATGCGAAGGTCCCGTGCGCGATCCCTTCAGTCGTGATGGGCGTGTAATCCACATAGGGATAGAAAGTCTGCGGCAGCCCCGGCTCGTCCACGAACTTCAGCGACCGCACGCCGGCATGCGCCAGTTCGTCGGTGACCCGTACGCGCGCAGTTTCCGTTTCGCCGTGCGTGCCCGCATTCAGCGCCACACTGTCGAGCGCCGTGGTCTCGAAGTCTTCGTGGATTTGCGACAGGTCAGGCGGTTCAAACGGATCGCGAACAATGTCCTTCGGCTTATCGACCCACGCCTGCTCGCCGTAGAGTCCTACGGTCGAATCGTCGATCGGGACAAATCCTAGCGAAATCGCGGGCGAACCCGAGCCAACGTCAAAGTCGGCCGTATCCGGGTCTGCGAATAACGGATTGGCGATCATGGAATGCAGGTCCATTCCTGCAGTGCGCCACTGCGTCCAATCGCGGCCGCCAAAATCGAGCGGACGCCCCGCCGCGTCCCAGTACACGTTGTAGTCAAACGCGAAATGATCGTCGCTCCACTCGTCGCCCAGGAGCGTGCCGCCGTTGAAGTAGACGATATTGCGCTCAAATGTGAACGACAATCCCGGTTCGGCAACCGTGCGCATCACCTGCGCGTTTCGCGAGAACGCGAGAATGTTGTTGCGAACAATGTTGTACTGGCCGTAGTGCTGATGGAACCCGCCGGTTTCCGTGTTGTAAACAACATTGTTCTCGAACGTAATGTCCGAACTTCCTTCGTCCGTATAGAGGCCCCATCCTCCGTACAGCTTCGGATTGCTGAAGATGTCGTGAATGCGGTTGTTGCGTACAATCGTGCCCGGCGACACACCAAGTGTGTACACGCCGCCAACGTCGTTCAACTGCTGCTTTCCGCATTCGTAAATGTGGTTGTATTCCACAATGTTATCGTGCGCCGAAGAAGCCAGATAGTTCCACTGCCATCCAGCAGAAACGCCGGTAAATCTAAAATCGGAGATGTCGTTGTGAGAAACCGTATTGTATGAACTGCGCCCGATCCAAACGCCAACCCCCGACCGCAGTATGCGCCCGCCATCATGAATATAGTTGTTGTCGACGACATTGCGCAGTACTTCATCGTCTGCCGTGGGGGCTGTCGTGGTCTCCCCCACGCGCACGCCGCCCGCTCCGAGGTCGTAAATCTCGCTGTGCGACAGCGTGTTGTCCTGGCTTCCGCGCCGCCACCACACGCCGTAACCGCCGGTGTGCATGACTTCGCAGCGATCGATGGTGCAGTTTCGCGCGCCCATCGCTTCTATGGCTGCATTCGTTCCGGACGCCGCCTGCCCGTCCGTCATGCCACCCGCTGGCAGAGCCAGGTGCGTGTATTTGAAGGCGATGCCGCGAAACGTGAGCCACGACACGAACTGTCCCGCGGCGGGATTACCCTGCAATCGCAGGAGTTGACTGGCGACAGGCGCAATGACCTCCGCCGTAGTCATGTCTTCCCCGTCGCGTGGCATGTAGGACACAAGCCCGTTGGCGCGGTCGACGTGCCATTCTCCGGGTTGGTCGAGACCCTCGAGTAAGTGCTCGACGTAATACCACTGGTCCGAGCGCCAGCGTCCGAATTCCCACCCCGCAGGGCCGGTAAACTCGACGATGTGATTTGCCTGGTCCAAGTTCGCCACGCGAAGAAGCGACGTCGCCCACGCATGAAAAACGACCACGTGCGCGTCATTCAGCGTCGCCCAATTCTGCAAGTCGCCGTTGCGATACTGAAATCTCGTTGCACTCGGGACCTGGCCACCCATCCCGTCGTCTTCGAACAGTTGCCCCGCTTGAAAGTAGAAATCGTTGTCTGTCGGATAGTCACCCGCCTCGTTCGTCGCGTTGGGAGTGCGCGCGGGAATGGCGCGCTTCCCATTCACCCACAGCGACATAAAATCATAGCTTGCGCCCCACGCCGCCGGCGCTTGCGCCGTCCATATCGGACCGGACTGCGTCCAGTTGGTGATTCTGACACCGCCGACGAAAACAGGCTTCTCGTTCGGGTACGCCATAAACGTAATGGGCGCGGCGGAAGTCCCGCTGTCCTGCGGCGCGAAATCCACGGGAGCGGTCAGTGGATACTCGCCGCCGCGAATTTGCACTTCGGCCGGTCCCGTGAGCATGCCCAGCCCCCGCAACACGCGCAGCGTGTCCCTCGCGCCCGTAAGTGTCGCCAGTGGCCCGTCCGTGTTACCCGCGTTCGGTGCGTCTAACGTGCCGGACCACGCATCGTTGCCGTCCGGGGCGACGTACAGCGTCATAGCGCTCACCTGCAACGTCCCAATTACAGAGACCACGACAAGGGAAGACAGAACGCGACACGTCATCGCGCGCCGCCGTGCGTGATTTTGCAGTCTGGACGAGGAGGGAAATCTAAACCGGGCGGGGAGCGCTCGAAGGTACCGCATAAAGAAACTCCGTGCCTCAGACCTAGACGCAATCGGCGTCCCCTTAGCGACAAGGTGTCAGGGCCAACTCCCCAGTGTCCTGACTTGGCACGGAACGAACGGAGTATATCAGCGAATTCAAAAAAATGCCAGAGGGATTAGTGAATCGTCGGGTGCAGCGATTCCTTGGGCCGGGCGCCATACGCGCGGCGAATGCGCAGCAGGTTCCCGAGGTTGGCGAAGTAACTTGAAAACCAGACTCGGAGATCGTCGATGACCGTGTAGACGACCGGGACAATCACCATCGTAAGTAGCGTGCCCGTCACCATACCGCCGATGAGAATCTTGCCGACCCCGTCAAACGAAACCTCACCGCCAAGCTCGCTGCCAATGCCAATGGGCAGCGAGCCGAGAATCGTCGTCGAAGCGGTCATGAGCACGGGGCGCAGGCGGTCTCGGCCCGCGCAGAGCACCGCCGTATACCGATCGACGCCCCTCTCGCGCTCCATCTTGATAAAGTCGATGAGAACGATACCATTCTTGACAATAATGCCCACAAGCAACAGAAACCCGATCATGCACAGCACGTCAAACGGCGTATCGCTGATATACAGATACCAAAACGACCCGATAGCGGCAAGGGGCAACGTCGCGAGTATCGAGACGGGAAGAATAAACGACTCGAACGTTGCGCCGAGTACTACGTAAATTAGTATGACCGCGAGCACCATCATCGCCGTAAAGTTCGCGCTGTTCTCTTCCAGATTCATCAGCTCGTCGCCAAACTCGACGGTGTAACCCGGCGCCATGCCAAATGTCGTCAGGATTTCCTTGAGCTTCGCCATGATTCCGCCCAGATCCTGACCTTTGAATTTGGACGTGACCGAGATGACATTCTTGCCGTTCACGCGGTTGATGACCTGGGGGCTGTCGGCCTTTCCGAATTCGACGAGCTGATTCAGCGAGACCTGGCCGCCGCCCTGACCGATTAGCGCCACGTTCTCGAGGTTCGCCTTCGACTTGCGGTCTTCCTCCTGAAATTGCGCCCACACCGGAATCTCGCGCCCGCCCTGCTTGAGATACGAAAGACGCACGCCGCGCAGGGCAAAATCGACGGTTTGCGCGATGCCCAACGGCGTCAATCCGTGTAGGTCCGCCATGTTCTCCCGAACGCCAAGCTGAATCTCGCTGCGCCTGCGCTCAACATCTGTCGTGACTTCGGTGATGTCCGGTATCGTTTCGACCATGCGTTTTTCGAGTTGATCGGCATACACCCGCAGCATCGCCGCGTCGTCACCGCGAAGCTGCAACGCAAACGATCGCGTAGACTGCTCCGTTGCTTCGGCGACGCGAAAGCGAAGCTCGCCGCCGGGAATCTTTCTCGGAAGCCGCTGCCACAGAATGTCCATCGCTTCCTCGGTCGAATACGGGGAATCCATACCCTCCGGGCGTTCGGGAAGGCCATTGGCTTCGTCTTTGTCGTCATCCGTGTAAAGGTAGATGTTGATGTCGCCGCCATACTGATCGCAGCGTGTAAACACGTTTTTGATACCCAACTCGGCACGTTGCTCGTCCACCAGTCCACGAATGTCCGCGAACAGCGCCCGGGCCTTGTCGAGGTCGTACCCTTGATCGAGGCGAACGTTGATCTCGACTTGCCGCGTATCTACCGCGGGTTCGTTCTGCATCTGCATGTTGCTGTATGGGACAAACCAGGTAAGTCCGAGCACGACGATGATGATGCCCAGCACCAGCATCCGGTTGCGCAGCGACCAACCGAGCACAACAAGGTACCACCATGCCAATCGGCGGAACGGGTTCCACCGGCGCGTGCCTCCTTGCCCGCCGATTACGTCGTCGGTCGAAAGGAGTCGGGCAAAGCCATGACGCCGGAGGAATTGCATAATCTGCATTTCGCGGCGCGGCTTAATTCGGCTCACTGCCAGCGGAATGAAGGTAATTCCGATTAACAAACTGGAGAACTGACAAATCACGATAGGCACGGCAAACTGGCGCAGGTACGTCGAAAAAATCCCCGCGTCCAGGTAGAACACCGGGACGAACGGCGCAAGCGTGGTCAGCGCCGATGCAAAATTCGGCAGAATGACTTCCTCGGTGCCAATCAGCGCGCTTTGCTTCCGGTCGAGGCCGAGTTGCCGGTGACGGTAAATATTCTCGATCACCACGATCGAGTCGTCAATGAGCATGCCGATCGCAAGAATAAACGAGATCATCGTGATCAGGTTCAGGGTGATCCCGAAAAAGTACATATAAATAAAGGCGAATACCGCGGACGTCGGAATCGCGGTCGCTACGACGATCGTCGGGCGCATGCGCAACAGAAACAGAAACAGGACGATCACGGCGAGGACCGCGCCCATTCCCGCGGAACTCTTGAGGCTTCCCAGGGTGGAAAGGATCAGATCGGACTGATCGAAGAACATGAACGTCTTGGTGTCGCGAAAGATCGGGTCCGAAGCCAACTTCTCAAGTTCCGCGTGAACGTTCCTGCACGTCTGGATCGCATTCGCCTCGGCCTCCTTGCGGACCAGCATAAACGTGCCGGAGCGCCCATCGATGGAAAAATCGGTTGAAACCTCGCGCGTGCGGTACCCCACTGTCGCCACGTCTCGCAGCCGCAGCGCATTGCTTCCAACGATGAGGCGGCCGATGTCTTCAGGAGTTGTAAACTCGCCAAGCGTGCGGACGTAGAATTTTCTACCGCCGTCCGCAATGTCGCCGGCCGAGACGTTAATGCTGCTCTGACGGAGCGCGGATACCACTTGGAACAGTCCGGCGCCCCGGTTGCGCAGGGCGTCCTGGTCGAACTCGATCAACACTTCCTTCTCGGGCTTGCCGAATATCGTGATGTCCGCGACGCCGTCAAGGCGCATGATGCGCGGCTTTAGAATGGTCCGCACCAGATACGCCAGCTCTTCTTCGTCGCCGGGCCCATAGATGCTGAACGCCATGACCGGCATCGAGTTCAAATTGAAGCGCCGAAGGAAGATGTTCTCGATCTCGTCCGGCAGTTGCAGCTTGAGCCGCTCCATGCGATCGCGCACGTCGGCCGTCGCGTTCGCCATGTCCGTACCCATTTCGAAAATCAGCCGTATCGTGGCGCCATTCGAGTCGCACGTTGTCAAGACCCGTTCAAGACTCGATAACGTGCGGAACTCGCCTTCCGCGGGAATCGCCACCTCTTTTTCGACCTGCTCCGGCGTCGCGCCGATGTACGGGATTTGGCAGATGATGAACGGCAGGTCCATCGGCGGCAGAAACTCGATCGGGAGACGATTGATCGAAATCACGCCGAGGCACAACGCCGTCACAAGCAGCATGAAGATGGTCACGGGCCGTGCCAGCGCGATTCCCGGAGGGCTAATCCTCTTGCGGCTTCGCATCACGGCCTCCGAAGAGGTAGTAGACCATGGGAATCACAACGAGGGTTAAGACCGTGGACGAGCAAAGCCCCGCGATCAGCGTGATTGCCATCGGCCGGCGAATCTCGTCACCCTCGCCCGAAGCCAACGACATCGGCAATAAACCAAGAATCGTTGTGATGGTCGTCATAAACACCGGACGCATACGTACGCGGCCCGCCTCCACCACCGCCTGCGCGCGACGCATACCGCGATCTATCAGCAGATTGGTGTAGTCCACCAACACGATCGCGTTGTTCGTCACGATACCGGCCAACGAGATAACGCCGATGTAGACGAGAATGCTGAGCGGAATGTTCAGGGCGTCCAGCGTATACACAACGCCGATAGCCGCCATGGGAATCGTGGTCATCACCAGCGCGGGATGCAGCAGCGACTCGAATTGGCACGCCATCACAACGTAGACCAGAAACACGGCTAACAGCAGCGCGAATTTCAGACTCGAATACGCAGCCCGGAATTCGCGGTCCTGGCCGCCCGGTTCAATCGTACACCCCGTCGGACGTTCCACGTTCGGCAGGAGCGCAGTAATGTCATCCATGACGGCGGCGAGATCGCGGCCTTCGACGTTCGCGGAAACTACGGCGACCTGACGTTGATCAATACGGCGCACTTCGCTCGGTCCGTCCTGAATGGTAATCTTCGCAACCGACTCGAGCGGAATCGGCGGGTTCGAATCCGTCACCGACAGCCGCCGCAAGTCAGCCACACTGTTCAACACTGATCGATCCGCCCGCACGCGGATGTCCACCTTGTCCCCCTGCCGGCTCAGCGTCGTCGGCAGTTCGCCCTGCACTTCCGTGCGCAGGCGTTGCGCAACCTGCTCCGGCGCGATCCCCTTCGCGGCAAGCAAGTCGCGGTCGAGTTCGACAATGATTTCCGGATAGCCCTGCCGCATGTTCAGTTCCGGGTCCTTGATTCCCGGGACGTCGCGAATTGCGTCTATCGTGCGATTGCCGACATCCCGCAACACCGCGTAATCGTCTCCCTTAATATGGAGCTCCACGGCCGTCTTGAAGCTGAACAGGGACGGCACGGAGAACGTAACCTGGTCCGAACTCAACGCGGCGATTTTCCGGCGCAACGAGTCCATGATTTCCGTCTGGCGCGCGACTTGTTCGTTCGGGTTCTTCAATTGGACCACGAACTCGGCGACGTTTTCCCCACGCTCGGTATTGGCTTGCTCTCTCTCCTGGCCGATTTCCACGGCAACGGAACCAACCTCCGGGTCCCCGAGCGCAATACGCTCCAACGCGGACGCGCGCCGTTCCGTTTCTTCGAGACGCGTACCCGGAGGCGCTTCCATGCGGATCGTGAATTCACCCTGGTTCATAGGCGGAATGAGTTCGCCGCCAAGATTGGGAATCAACGTAATCGAGTGAATGAAGAACACAATTGTGAGCGCCAAAACCGCGGGGCTGAATTTGAGTGACTTCGCGAGCACGATCGCATAGGTGCTGCGAAACCACTCGAACCCTCTGTCAAACATCTTGAGCGGAACGTAAAAAATGAAGTTGAACACCCATCCGATCAGGCCAAAGACCGCGCCGATTACGAGGCTTAAGAAGAAGAATACCGTTACAAGGAATTGAATGACCGATCGAAGAAGGCAGTGCGTGCAAAACAGAAGAAGCATGCACAACAACGCTATCGGCGCGAAAACCACGGCAAGTATCAATGCGGGAACGGCTCCCGCGCCTTTCGCTCCGACGTTTGCCGCGGCGTTCTTGACCCATTGCACGATGGGATGAACATCTTGCCAGAACTCGTCAAGCAGCCATTCGGCCGTCAAAAACAGCGCGTTCACCGGAATCAGCAACAGCGAAGTGAGCCTGCCGCCCCCCTCCTTCCGTCCGCGGCGGTACGCGGATATCACCCATATTGCGTCGCTGCCCGCGGTGAACTTCATCTTCTCGCGCGCGGCAATCATCGGATTCAGGTATAGCGCAACGAGCAAAGACGCCAGCAACGAGTAAGTGACAACCAGCGCATGGTCCTTGAAGAGTTGACCCGCGACGCCCTGCACAAACGCCATCGGCAGGAATACGCATGTCGTCGTAAGCGTAGACGCCATGACGGGGCCGTACACTTCGCTCGTTCCACGCTCCACCGCGTCCTTCGTGTCGTCGCCTTCGTCGCGGCACCGCTGAATGCTTTCCATAACGACAATCGAGTTGTCTGTCAGCATGCCAACGCCCACCGCGAGACCGCCCAGCGACATGATATTGAGGCTGAGGTCTTGCAGGAACATCGGGATGAATGTGGTAAGAATCGAGATCGGCAGCGCGATGTTCATGATGATCGTCGCGCGAATTTCCTGCAAGAAAACGTATAGAACAAGCACCGCGAGCACGCCACCCCAAATTGCCGCACTCTGCACTTCCGCGATCGCCGCTTTGATGAACCGCGATTGATCGGCGACGACGTGAAGTTCCACGCCGTCCGGCAGGCGATTGCGCAGGGTAAGCCCCTCTTCCAGTTCCTTCTGAAGCTGATACAACGCCACCACGGCGGGAACGCGTGCGTCCGCCGGGGGCGTCGAGTTCGCGCCCAGCCAAGCCGTCAGTTTTTCGAGACTGGACTTCTCGCGCTCCAGACCAAACAGGTCGCGGACCGTATTGCAGACCTGCACGGTGTTCGCGTCACCCCACTTGTAAATCTGAAGCTCGACCGCCTCGCGCCCGTTCACGCGGACAACCGATTCGCGGTCCTTCTCGCCGAGCGTCACATCCGCGACGTCGCGCAACCGCGTTCCCTTCGAGATTATCGAGTCCTCGATTTCCTCAACGCGTTCCCACTCGTTCACCGTACGGACAAGATACTCGGTCTTGCCTTCGCGCAGGCTGCCGCCGCTGAGATTGATATTCTGCTGCGCCAGGGCCTGCACGACGTTTTCGAGCGTCAACCCAAGCGTCTTAATGCGCTCGGAGTCGACGAGCACCTGCACCTCGGCTTCACGGCCTCCACGAACGTCCGCTTGCGCGATGCCCTGCTCGGACTCAAGGTCGCCCTTGATGAAGCGTTCGCATGCCTCGCGCAGTTCCGTCAACTGGCGCTCGTTCTCCTCCGCGCGTCGCTTGGGATCCTCGATATTCGAGAGGTCCTTGCCGGTGATCGCAATTCGGAATACCGGATCCAACGTCGGATCGAAGCGCAGTATCACCGGCTTCTCGGTGACTTCCTTGGGCGGCTCGAAAAGATCGAGCCGGTCACGAACGTCCTGCTGCGCCGCGCCCATGTCCGTGCCCCACGTGAATTCAAGAACGATTTCCGAAAGACCGGCGGACGACGTACTGCTGCACTGGATCAAGCCGCTTACGATGCTGAGTTGCTCTTCAAGCGGGCGCGTAACCAGCTTCTCGACGTCCTCGGGCGCTGCGGCCTCGTATTCGGTCCGCACAGTCAGCGTCGGGTACGAAATGTCCGGCATCAAATTGATCGGAAGCTCTTGATACGACTTCCAACCGAACACGCACAATGTGACGAACACCATCGCAATGGTCACTGGACGGCGTACAGGCAGGCTGTAATGTTTCTCCGG